>CAYLYR010000182.1:0-2273 GCA_964387835.1 uncultured Melioribacter sp. | reverse complement strand
ATGGGATTTGCTCTTGAACAGGTCGGAACCGAAACAGCACGCTTGCAGCTAATTAAAAATTCGCTTATTTGGTTCGGAGTGCTTCAGCCGAATGCCGTTACGGATGAAGATAATAATGTCCCGTCTCGTTTTGTTTTGAACCAAAATTATCCTAATCCCTTTTCTAAAGGAGCAGCGGGAAATTCGACAACGAACATAAAATATTCGATTCCCCGGAGTGAGTTCGTAACGCTTAAAGTTTATAATTCACTTGGGCAGCAAGTTGCCGTACTGAAAAACAGATTTCAGCGTGCCGGAATATATCGGGTACATTTTGATGCTTCAAAACTTGCAAGCGGTGTTTACATCTACACTTTGCGAGCAGGTAATTTTAGCGCTTCTAAAAAAATGATTTTGCTCAAGTAATTTTAAATTTCTCTTTTTTTGTGGAACGAAAGTCTCTATCGATGGGAGTTTCGTTTCACTATTATTTTGAGATAATTAATTTAATTAAATTTTTACCGGAGATATTTATTGTGAAACATTTTACAATCATTTTGTTTTTGCTCTTGTCCGTTCAGATAAAAGCTCAAAGCTTTACGGCGGTTGCGGATACAACATCGGCAACTGATTCTCTGAACTCCGAGATGGTTTTTACTATTACCGTTACCAATATCAGCAGCAGCGACCTTACTCTTTACGTAAAAAGGACGTCAAACGACTTGCCGGTTGATTGGACTTCGTCGATGTGTTTTAATTTTTGTTTTTCTCCCGATTTGGACAGCATCGCTACAACTTCCGATTTCGGCGCACGTGCGTTATCGCCCCAAGAATCAAGGGAACTTTCGCTGCATGTTTTTCCCCATACTAATTACGGAACCGGAAATGTAACTCTTAGATTAGGGGATGTTAATAATTTTGCGGATTCTCTAAACATTAATTTTACGGCAAATGCAAATCCGGTTAGTGTTGAAGGTGATTTCCTTCCGTTGTCCGGTTTCGAGCTTTCTCAGAATTATCCCAATCCCGTTTCATTAAAAGAGGGCGCGGATGCAAACTCCGTTACTACAATTCGATATTCAATCGGCGCCGTTGATGATGCATCTTCGGTTAATGTAAATTTATCCGTTTATAATATACTTGGGAAAAAGGTTGCTACTTTGGTTAACCGTGCGATGCAATCGGGAAACTACAAAGCTGAATTTTCAGCGAACAGATTACCTGCCGGAATCTATTTTTACAGAATAACCGCAGGAAATTTTACGGCGACAAAAAAAATGATAGTAATTAGGTAAGTTTAACATCGGAGAAAATATGAAACTCTTTTTCACAATATTGCTTTTTGCGTTTGTAATTACCGCACAGAATAAAAATTTTTCCAAAGCTCCCGATTTTGAATTGGATGACATTAACGGTGATACTTATGAATTATCGGATTTTGTCGGCGAGGCTCCGGTCTTAATAACTTTTTGGGCTACTTGGTGCAAACCATGTATGGAGGATTTGCCGCATTACAATGCAATTTATGAAAAATATAAAGACCGTAATTTTAAGATGATTGCCATTTCGGAAGATACCGAGCGTAGTCTTGCAAAAGTTGTTCCTTATATTCGTTCGCATGGATATAAATTTACCGTCCTTCTCGATTCTGAAAATGAAGCAGCCCGCGATTATTATGTGCAGGTTGTTCCTCATACAATTATTCTTAATAAAAAAGGCGAAATTGTTTACAGTCATTCCGGATACAAAAAAGGTGATGAAATCGAAGTGGAAAAAATCATTAAAAATTTGCTGAGCAGTAAATGATTAGGAAAATGTTAATTCTTGTCGCTGTTTCTTTAATATTTTCGAGCATTACAATTTACTCCCAAAATATTAAACTTCCCGATGGTCTTTCATTGTCGAATCAGACAAAGTATTCATACGATGTTGAGCTTGATCAAGAGATTTTTGAGAATTGGTTCAATGCGGATTATCGTTCCGGAATTTTTAGAAGCGGATTGCGTTTTGACGTTTTTCAGCCGAATGACCCGAGCCCGGCAATCAGCAGAGGAAAGGAGAATTACTCCGGCGTTGATTTTCTTTACTTCACAGTAAATCTCGGGAAAAAACGTAAAGGCTTTAATTTTACGATTGGTAATTTTTATTCCACTTTCGGTAGGGGAATGCTTATTAAAATCTATGAAGACCGGCATATCCGCATCGATAATAATTTGCTTGGGGCAAAGTTTGCAGGGAAGTACGGAAAAATAAGTTTAACCGCTTTTACCGGAATGGCTGAAAATTCAGAAGCC
>CAYLYR010000181.1:0-5013 GCA_964387835.1 uncultured Melioribacter sp. | reverse complement strand
AGCGCGCTTCGTTCGGGACGAAGAGGTCGTAGGTTCAAATCCTATCACCCCGACAAAATTTTCACCCAATATATAACACCTTCTTCATTTGTTGTGTGATTTACATCATATCCTAATTTCTTCATGTGAGGATTCAGCAATAATCATAGAATTACATTTCTTGACATTTACGATACCGAAAGCTATTTTGCTAAGTCTAATTCAACTTATTATTTATCATTTATCTTTTAATTGATGCGTTTTCAGAAGTTCGTTTTTTGTCGCGTCCGTTTTATAATATTTATTAATTTACTTTATGAATAAACTTTCAAATAGAGAATTAAAAGAGATTAAGAAGGTTAAAGTTTCAGGAAATATCCCTGAGCATATTGCCATAATAATGGATGGAAACGGACGCTGGGCTAAAGCTAAAGGTTATCCAAGAGTTGTCGGGCACAGGCAGGGAGTAAAAACCGTTCGGACAGTTGTTGAAACCTGTACAAATTTGGGAGTTAAATATTTAACGCTTTATACTTTCTCTACTGAGAATTGGAACCGTCCTAAAAACGAAGTTTCCACATTAATGCGCTTAATTGTTTCGAGCTTAAAAGATCAAACGGATGAGTTGCATAGAAACAACATTAGGTTAAATGCAATCGGAGCGCTTAATAAACTTCCGCCCGATGTTCAGAAAGAGTTGGAAGACGCCACCGAAAGGACAAAGAATAATAAGAAGATGACACTTAACCTTGCTTTAAGTTACAGCGGAAGGTTGGAACTTATTAACGCAATTAAAGATATAAGCATAAACGTAAAAAACGGATTAATTAATCCCGAAGATATAAATGAAGAGTTAATTAATAATTATCTTTTTACCAAAGATATGCCTGACCCGGATTTATTAATCCGAAGCGGCGGTGAATTTAGAATCAGTAATTTTCTATTATGGCAGATTGCTTATTCCGAGATTTACGTTACGTCAAAATTATGGCCTGATTTTTCCGTTGATGATATTTTAGATGCGGTTAAAGATTTTCAAAAACGCGAGAGAAGGTTCGGATTAGTTAGTGAACAAATTAAAAACGAGAAGAATACCGATAATGATAAAAATTTTCCAAGCGAAACACCTGAAGATTAGTTTACTGTTTTTTATTTTAATTTCATCTGTAGTTTTTTCCCAAGTTAAAAATCCAAAAGGGAACTATAAAATTTTGGGAATTTCCGTCGAGGGAAATATTTCGGCGGACGCAAAAACCGTAATCGCTAATAGCGGATTAAAAATCGGAGACGAAATTGAAGTCCCCGGCGATCAAACTATTTCCGCAATTCACCGTTTATGGGCGCTGAACATTTTTTCCGATATTGAAATTGAAATAGAAAAGAAAGTCGGGAACGGAGTCTTCCTGTTGATTAAAGTAAGCGAATATCCGAGAATTGAAAAATATATTATCAAAGGAGCCGATGAAATTTCCGAAGATGATATTAAAGAAAAAATAAATTTTATTCGCGGGCAGATTATCAAGCCGCAGGAAATTCGCAGAGCCGTTAACGCCGTTTTATCTTTATATAATGATGAAGCAATAGTTAACACAAAAATCGATGTTAAAAAGTATTCCTTCCTCTCTGCGGATTCTACCGGAGATAACGAAATTACAGTTCGTTGGAGAAACTTAAAAGATTTTTCAGACGAATACACAACCAAATATGATTATTCTCCTCGCCGGATAAAGATTTTGGAACGCCGTATAAGTAATAGATTGCTTCTGATTTTCGATATTCACGAAGGAGAAAAACTTACGGTAAGAAAAATCAGATTTAACGGAAATTCCGCTTTTACAGATGACGAATTAATTAAAGCGATGGACGATATTTCGGAAAAAGTTTGGTGGAAATTTTGGGATAGAGCAAAATTTAAGAAAGCGGATTATAAATCGGGAAAGGAAAAATTAGTCCAATTTTATAAAAAGAACGGTTATCTCGATTTTGAAATTTTGAGCGATAGTGTAAAATACGATTTAAAGAACGATGATGCATATATTGTAATTAACGTTTACGAAGGACCGCAATATAAAATCAGAAATATTTTCTGGGACGGCAACAACGTTTTTTCAGATAAACAGCTATCCGCGAGATTAGGATTTTATAAAGGAGATATTTTTGATTACGAACGTTTTAATCAAAATCTTCATTTTAACAAAGAGCAGACAGATGTCTCTTCCCTATATCAGGATTTGGGATATTTGACTTTTCATCTTGAGGAAAAAGAGAAGAAAGTCGCTAAAGACTCAATAGACGTTTACATAACGGTTTATGAAAATAGCCGATACAGAGTAGGAAAAGTCAGCATTACGGGAAACACAAAAACGAAAGACAAAGTAATAAGACGCGAACTTTTTTCTGTTCCGGGAGATTACTTTAATCGTAAATTGATATTTAGAAGTTTGCAGCAGCTGGCAAATCTTAGATATTTTAATGTTGAAAAACTTTATAAATCCGGTATCGACTACCGCCCCGCGACAGATTCAACCGTAAATCTTATTTATAATGTAGAAGAACAATCCAACGATTATTTTAATGCTTCCGTCGGATACAGCGGGAGTTTCGGCTTCAGCGGTTCTATCGGGATTACACTCTCTAATTTTTCATTGATGCAGCCATTTAAGTTAGGCGGCGGTCAAATACTTAATTTTAACTGGCAGTTCGGAGTTGGAAATTACTACAGAACTTTTAACCTCGGCTTTACCGAACCTTGGTTTTTGGATACGCCGACAATGGTGGGATTTAATATTTTTGACACTCGCCAGCGATATGTTTATTTTTTAAGTCAAACCGGAATTAGCTTAAAAACCGGTCGCAGACTTAAATGGCCGGATAACTTCTTCTATATTCAGGGAGAATTAAAGTATCAGTACAACAACGTTTTGGACGGCAGAGGATGGTATGCCGAAGGAGTTTCACATCAATACTCAATTTCAGCAACTTTAACAAGGAATGATATTGACAACCCGATTTTCCCCTCCAAAGGGTCTAAGATTTCTTTGGTAGGTGAACTTTCCGGCGGACCGTTTTTACCCGGTAATGTTGATTACTTTAAGCTGCACATCAAAACGGATTGGTTCCGCCGTATTTTAGGCAATCCGAAGTTTGCATTTTATTTCGGCGCCGACTTAGGATTGCTTAAAGAATTGACTCTGGGCACAATGATTCAGCCGTTCGATTACTTTTACATGGGCGGTAGCGGTCTTGTAATTGCAACAACGCCTTTGCGCGGATATGACGACAGAAGCGTGGGACCGAGAAATTTTCGCGGAGATGTAATCGGTGGACGAGTTATGACGAAATATACGGCTGAGTTCCGCACAGCCCTAACTTTAGATCCGATGCCGATTTACGTTTTGGCATTTGCCGAAGCGGGAAATGTTTTTTATGATTTAAATTCTACCGACTTTTTTAATCTTCGTCGTTCGGTCGGTTTCGGAGCAAGAATTTTAATAAATCCGATTGGACTGATTGGTTTTGACTACGGCTGGGGATTTGACAGAAAAGAAGCCGAGGGGCAAGACCCCGCTTGGTTATTCCATTTCCAATTCGGAAGAGGATTTTAATTTAATTATTATAATAAATGTGAGGTAAACGTGAAAACGCTTAAAATCTTTTTGACTATTTTCTTCATTAGTTTTGCAGTTGTGAACGCACAAGGGAAACTTAAAATCGGTTATGTTAACTCCGAAGTTATCTTAGCGCAATATCCTCCGGCAATTAAAGCACAGAGCGACTTGGACGGTTTGGTTGCAAAATGGAGAGCACAATACGACAGCATGGTAACCGATTATCAAACACAGCTCGCTGCCGTTCAGAAACAATTCCAAAACATGCCGCCGCAGCAACAGCAAAAAGTCCAGCAGGAATTGGGACAAAAAGAGGCAAAAATAAATCAATTTCAACAGCAAAAATTCGGACAGCCGAACGGGGAAGTTTATCAGAAAAATCAAGAAATTCTTCAGCCGATTAAGCAGAAAATCCTTGACGGGATTGAACAAGTCGCTAAAAATGAAAAAATGAGTTTTGTATTTGATAAAAACCAATCAATGCCTGTTTTATTATACGGCGCTGAAAAATATGATATTACTTTTAAAGTTCTCGATTGGTTGAAAAGAGGTAAAAAATAAGCGAGAAAGCCATGAAAGTGAAATTAACGCTAATATTTGCAACGTTTTTTCTATTTTCTTTTTCCGGAATTGCCCAGCAGAAAATCGGTTATGTCGATTCCGATGCGATAATGAGCAAATTGCCCGACGCCCAGGACGCTCAGAAACAGATTGACGCTCAAATTAAAGAGTGGCAGGAAGAGTTGGATAAAATGGAAAAGAATTGGAAGTCCCGATATGATGATTACCAAAACCGCAAATTGACTATGAGTAACCGTAAAAGGGCTGAGACTGAGAAAGAACTAATGTCGATGGAAGAAAAAATTCGTGATTATCGCCAGAAGAAATTCGGCGCTAAAGGCGAGCTTTTTAAACTTCAGGAAGACATCATGAAACCGATCCAGAATAAGATTTTCGCCGCAATCCAAAAAGTTGCGGACGAGGATGATTTCGATTACGTTTTTGATAGAAGCGGCGATGTGATTTTTCTCTACACCAAGGACAAATGGGACTTGACCCAAAAGGTTCTCGATAAGATTAAAGAGCTGGGAAATGGCGGGAATTAATGTCTCTGAGATTGCCGAATTAGTCTCGGCGGAAATTATCGGCAACTCTGATGTTGAGATTTCCGCTGCAGCTAAAATTAACGAGGCAAAGAGGGGCGAGCTTACTTATCTTTATCTCGATAAGTATGCCAAATATTTGCGAACCACTAATGCTTCGGTAGTTCTTGTCGGGAAAGGATTTCCTACGGATAGGGAAGATATTACCTATCTTGTGCATCCGAATCCTCATTGGGCTTTTGTACAAATTCTTAGAGAGTTTTTTGATTACAAAATAGATTTAGCTCAAGCAGAACCGATTGACCCTTCCGCCGATATTGCCG
>CAYLYR010000180.1:0-5099 GCA_964387835.1 uncultured Melioribacter sp. | reverse complement strand
AAATGAAAATCAAATTCAAAATAGAAAATTATTTTACTCTTTTTCTCTTCCTAACTGTTTTGCCGAATGTCGGTTTTTCACAGAGTGAAGTGAAAATAATAAAGTTCCTTGCCGGTCAAACAGTTAATGACATTGTACTTGACGGGGATAAAATTTGGGCGGCTACCGAAGGGAACGGAGTTAATGAACTTTACATCAAAGAAAACAGAGTGAAAAATTATTCCCCCGAAAACAATAAACTTAGCAACGGAATTATATTTGCCATTGAAAAAAGCAGAAAATATATCTTCGCCGGTTCAATTGACGGTTTATTTATTTTTGACAAAAGAAGAAAAAGATGGGCAAAACGTAAATTCGGAAAAGGGGGACAGCTTGGGAACTACATTCGAGATTTGGCTTTCGATGAAAATCATAAAAATTTGTGGATTGGGCGATTTCAATATCTTTCAAGATTCAGTTTGCGAAAACGTAGATTTTACGATTATGATTTAACGATAAACAATGATGAGAAAACAAATTCCGTTACAACTTTAAAGATTGATAAAAACGGATTTTTGTGGACAGGGACAGATGACGGGTTGTTTCGTATCGATATAAGCGATGAGATTGTTGATTCCTTAAATAAAGATTACTTCTCGAATAAACACAATATGTTCCCAAAATCGGGGAAGATGATTTCGGTTTCCGCTCTGCTTTTTGAACGGGATAACATTTGGATAGGGTGTAATAAATTCGTTACGAATGAAAATCCCGACTTTAATTCCGGCGGCTTATATAAATGGGATGGCGGAATCGAATGGAAGCTGTTCGATAAATCTACGGGATTGGGCGGTGACGGTATTTCAGCGTTGGCTATTGCCGGAAATTATATTTGGGCGGGCGTTTACGATTTCGGGAAAAATACAAAAGAGGAATACGGAAGAGGAATTTCGTTGATAAACAGATTAACCGGCAAGGTAACTCGTATTGTTGATGAACGACTTCCTTCCAAAATAAATGCTTTTCTGTTTGACGGCTCCAACATGTGGATTGCAGCGGACAACGGATTATATGAATTGAATATTACTAATAATTTATTGAATTGGAAATAATATGATTAAAGAAGAAAGGTTAAATTTTCTAAAGGAAAATATTGAAGGTAAAAACATAGTTGTAATCGGAGACTTGATGTTAGACGCTTATTTTTGGGGCGCTGTCAGCCGAATTTCACCTGAAGCTCCCGTACCGGTTGTTGAAATCGATAATGAATTTTACCGTTTCGGCGGCGCCGCAAATGTAGCTAATAATATCATTCACCTCGGCGCAAATCCCATCCCGATTGGAATAATCGGAGAAGACCAATACGGAGAGATATTTAAGGAATTAATGCGTAAAGAAGGCATTTCGTCCGAGACTGTTTTCACTGTTAAGGAGAGACCCACAACTACAAAAGTCAGAGTAATCGCCGACAGTCAGCATGTGGTAAGAATCGACAAAGAAGTTAAATCCGATATTGACAAAGAAACAGAAAATTTAATTGTTTCATTTCTTGAAGATAGAGCAAACGACATCGACGGAATTATTTTACAAGATTACAACAAAGGAGTGCTGACGAAATCATTGATTAAGAGAGTAACCGCGCTGGCTAAAAGAAAAGATATCTTGATAACGGTTGACCCTAAATTCAAGAACTTTTTTGAATATAAAAACGTTACACTTTTTAAGCCGAACAGAAGTGAAACCGAACAAGCTTACGGAATTAAAATCGAGAATGACGATGATTTGAGAAACGCAGGTTTTCGTCTTCTTAATGATTTGCAATCGGAAAGCGTTCTTCTAACTTTAAGTGAAGACGGAATAGCTCTTTTTGAAAAAGGTAAAAGCGATTTTCGGCGTGTGCCGACAAAAGCTCGTAAAGTCTCGGATGTTTCCGGAGCGGGAGATACTGTTATCTCCACGCTCACACTTGCGCTTGCTTCCGGCGGCAGTTTGGTGGAATCGGCTTATCTTGCCAACTATGCAGGCGGAATTGTCTGTGAGGAAGTCGGCATTGTGCCTATTGAAGCGGATAAGCTGTTTAATCAAGTTCGGAGCGACTTAAAATGAAAGAGTTGAACGACAGCATAATTCTCGATTGGAATTTACTTAAAGAGAAAATCGAAGAAGCCAAAAATGATAATAAAAAAGTTGTATTTACAAACGGATGTTTTGATTTGCTTCACGCCGGGCATGTTGATTATCTGAATAAAGCCAAAGAGTTGGGAGATATTCTAATTGTCGGAATGAACAGCGATGATTCCATTAGGCGCATCAAAGGGGAATCTCGTCCGATTGTTCCTTTCGCCGAAAGAGCGTTTGTAATGTCTAATCTTAAACCGGTTGATTATGTAACCGAATTTAACGAAGATACTCCATATGAACTGATTAGAACAATTGTGCCGGATTATCTTGTTAAAGGAGCGGATTGGAGCGATGAGAATATTGTAGGACGAGACATTGTTTTGAAAAACGGCGGAGAGATTAAGAGAATCGAATTTGTCGTTAACCAATCGACATCTAATATAATTAACATAATAGTAGAAAAGAATTGCCGATAGATGTCAGAGAGTAAAAAAAATATTTCTCGTAAAGAATTTAAGCGTTCCTTGTTCCATAAAATTGTGAGCGGGTTTGTTTTAATTGCGGCTGTTGTTATTGCGCTTCTCCTTCTCTCGATTGGGTTTGCTCAAACCTCTTGGTTTCGTTCAATTGCGAGAGAGAAAATAATAGAAAACGTAAACGAGAATATTAACGGCGAGTTTTACTTAAAAGCAGTTAGCGGAACATTTATTAATTCCCTGAAACTCAATGATTTCGGTATTGTCGTTGAGGGTGACACGGTTTTGTCGTGTAAAGAAGCATCGGTTAAGCTTAGTCTGCAAGCACTGTTGTTAAAAAAAATATTCGTTTCAAAAGCAGCGTTTAGAAGTCCGACAATAAAAATATTAGAGGACGCTAACGGGAATTGGGATATTAACAAATTATTTGAAAATAAAGCTCGCCGGAGTAATTCCGCAATTGCAAAAACTTCCTCAATTAAAGAAGAGAAAAATGATTTTCCTTTTGTGTTTGAACTCGGGGACTTTGAAATTACGAATGGAAATTTTCTTGTAAAAGATTTTAACCATCAAAATAGTGATTCCATTTACAATCAAATCAATTACGGAGATGTACATCTTAGAAATTTTAAATTGAAAATAAATGGGGTTGGAGATATAAATAAAAACGAGTTCGCCCTTTTTTTGAAAAATCTCTCTTTCGATGATAACCTTGCCCACTTCAAATTAAAGAATGCTAAAGGCATATTTTTTGTAAAGCCGAAACTCGTAGAGGTAAGATACTTAGATGTCATTACGGACAGCTCTTCGATTTCACTTTCAACAAAGCTGAACGGGTTGAATTTATTCGACAAGATTGTTTATTCCAAGTTTAAGAATTATCCTATTTCGTTAAAGCTAAAGTTATCTCCGTTTTGTTTTTCCGATTTGTCTTCATTCATTCCATCTGTCTCTTTTCTACGTGGAAAGATAAAAGGGAGCTTAAAAGGTTCGGGTAAATACGGCGACTTGAAGATAGACGATTTGGTTTTGAAGCGCGGCTATACAGATTTAAATTTAACAGGACGATTAAAGAATCTTGAGAAGCCGAAAGATCTTTACATTGACGCTAAAATTTCAAATAGCAAAATTGATTACGATGAAGTTCTTAGTTTGCTTGCCGGATTGAATCTTCCTAAATACCGCAACGTTAAACTCGATAGTTTGGCTATTCATTATTATGGAGAACCGACAAAGTTTAATGCCGATTTGGCGACAAAAATCGGCAAAGGAAATTTTAAGGCAAAGAGCTTTTTTGATTTCACCGGCAAAGAGACAGTTTATGACTTTACGATTAATGGTGAGAAACTAAATTTGTTCCCTTTCATTGACCAAATGACTTCTCTAAATATAAGCGTATCAGCAAAAGGAAATGGATTTTCTCCTGAAAAAATGAAGAATAATTTAAGTCTAAATCTCCTCGATTCAAGGATTGACGGTTATGGGATTAGCTACCTCAACTTCAATTCTCATTCTGTCGATGGCGTTTCGGATGTCGCTTTAAGGGGAAAAGTTAACGGCGCTAAATTTACATCTCATACACACATCGGACTTCTTTCCCCAAGTAGAGAATATAATTTTTCATCTAAAATTGAGAATCTTGATTTATCGAAAATTACATCTGATTCCACTTTAACGTCCAATCTAAATTTTAATGTAAATTTCTCAAGTGAAGCTTTGGAGAAAAACAATTTGGAAGGTGAAATCAATGTGAGATTTGATTCTTCCGTTTTTCGTGGGACAGAGGCGCTTTCAAACACTCATTGGCAGATGAATTTTTGGGGCGATACAACACAACGCAATTTCGACTTGGAATCCGAACTGTTTTATGCATCGATTGGAAGTAATTTTTATTATTACCAACTGCCCATACTTATCAATAAGCAAGGCGGTAGAATTGCCGAGCTTTTTATTAATGAGATACGAAAACAATTTTACTCAGATTATCTTCCCGATTCGACAAATAATATTGAGCTTGCTTCCAATTTGCCGGACTTAAAATTAAAATATGATTTTCTAATTAAAAAATCGGACTTGGCTGAAAAAATCCTAAATTTAAAGAAGCTCCAACTAAACGGTTATTTCAAAGGGAGCATTGAGAACAATAAGAACAGATTCAGTTTCATTAATAATACATTTCTGGAACATTTTGTTTTGTTAGACAATTCACATCTTTATTTTACAAATAATTTTCAGTTCGAGACCAAAATTCAAAATCTTAATTCGGAAAATAATTTGAAGAATTTGGTGTTATTCGCGAAAGTAAATGCCGATGATTTTTACGGTGAGAAAGAAATTACAAATCCTAAGTTTTTGCTTAACTTGCAAGACAACAATCTTGATTTTGACTTTTCCGCAACACTCGATACGAATTATTCTTTCGGTTCAAAAGGTAAAGTTACAATTACGGATTCGTCAGATATTTTCAATTTCAGCGATCTTGCTTTTACCGGCAACGGAGAAGATTGGAAGAATAATTCTCCG
>CAYLYR010000179.1:0-5107 GCA_964387835.1 uncultured Melioribacter sp. | reverse complement strand
CTGACAAGTAAAATTTTGTTTTAAAGAGCCCTTAAGAAGAGTTACATACTTTTTTTATACTATTACCCGCAATCACATATAATTGAATAACTAATAATAATATAATTCTCAAGTTTATGCAAAATTTTTTTCAAAAATCCAAGCAAAGAAATGAATATTCAACACTCTCTACGTTTTAATGGAATGCTGATTTTCCCCCTCGTTTATGTCTTAACAATCACGATTGTAATATCGTCGCTCTGTTCTTTTCCACCACGGAATGCCTTCACCCCGGATAATAGAGCATTCCAAATTTCTTCCGCCGATTTACCAATATTTTCTTTAAGCGTCTCGTCAATATAACTCTCTCCGAGAATTTCATCACTCTCATTCCTCTCTTCATTAACTCCATCGGAATAAAAGAGAAAAACCTCATCGTTGTGCAGCTCGATAGTAACTTCTTCCAATACTTTGCCGAATACGCTTCCCCCTTTCATCCCGATTGCCAGTCCGCGCGGGAGAATATTCTCAATACCTTCATGAGTTTCCCTTTTTACAGGAGTATGTCCGGCGCGGGAAATCGTTACCGTTTTCTTCTCCAAATCAAACAAACCGATTGTAAGCGTAATAAAATAATATCTTTCAAGCGTTGATGAAAGTTTATCGTTTATCTTAATCATTATCTCCTTGGGAGAAAGCCCTTCGGAGCAGAAAAGCCGCGCAATTGTCTGAAGCTTGGACATGTAGAAAGATGCGGAAAACCCCTTACCGGAAACATCAGCGATTAAAACGTAAAACCTATTATCGTCAAGTTGAATAACATCGTAATAGTCGCCGCCTACCCACTGAGCCGGAACCATTTCGCCGAATATTTCAACTCCCTTAATTTGCGGAAGCTCTTGCGGCAGAAGACTCCGCTGAATTCTACGGGCATTTTCAAAATCGCGTTCCAAAGCAGCCTTTTCCTTCTCCTCGTTATGATACAACGCATTCTGCAAAGCAACAGCCACCTGATTAACCGTAGCCGAAAGCATCTCCAAATCATTATCGGTAAATCTAGCTCCGGAATGTTTTAAGCCGAGGAATAGAAAACCAATCAGCTTATCGCGGGCGACTAAGGGCATAGCCGTAAAAATTCGGTTTTCCTCAAGAACTTCAGTTCCTTCTCCAAATACGGAAATAAAATCTTCACGTTCAATATTCAGATATTGCTTATCAATTCTTTTTTCCTTAATCCATTTTTCCAAAGTTTTTACGGATAGATGAATTTCGAAATTCGTTTTCTTCAAATTATAACTTGAAACAATTTTCAGCTTTTCGGTTTTTCTATCATAAACGGCAAAAGCAAACGTTTGTAAATTTAACGAGTCGGAAAATATTTTTCGTGTTTCCTCAACAACTCCGTTGTAATCCACAATGCCCGATACATCGTTGCTGAATTTTACAAGCATTTTTCTAAAGGCTTCCTGCTCAGGATAAAATTTCCTCGTAATTGCAGCCTGAAATTTATCTTTTGTAGATTGATATAAAATCACAAAAAGAATGAAAACCAAGCCTATTATTAATCCCTGATATTGCGGTCCGAGAGCCGAGGCAAACGAAGCGCCCATTAAAATAATCGAGAAAAAATATAATGCCGCGATAAAGATTGAGACAACAACATAAAGGAATGTATTTTTAACGACCTCACTAACGTCCATTAATGAATATTTAAAAATAGAGTAACCGAATGAAATCGGAATGAGAGCAATTAGAACAATCGGCATGTAATGCTGCGGAGAGTTAAATATAGTATCGGCGAAAACTTTTGCGAGCGTTGAGGCGTAAACAAATCCACCCAGTCCGATTGCAAATCCGAGTATTATTATTAGAAGCGGTTTTTTCTCTTCTTTTGATTTTAATTTTCTGTAAGCAAAAATCAAAGAGAAAAATCCGGTAAACAAAGCCGTTATCATCGAAGCATATATAACTCCCCAAATCATCCTTTCGCTTAATGTTGCCGCGCCGAGTTCCCGGAACGGAAATTTAGGAAAGATAAAAAATTTAAAACCCAAATAAACGGCAATAAGAAAATAAGGATAAGCCCAAAGAATTTTTTTAACGATTTTGTTATCTAATCTTTTTCTTCGGTAAGGGAAAATCCAGAAGAACTCCACGATTTTTGTCGGAATAAAAACTCCCGACAGTATCCACAATGCCGTGGTGAATGTATATAAATCTTTGTAAGCGGTAAACGGAGTTGAAATTGTAATGCTGCCGGTTAAAGCCCAGCTATTATATAACGTAAGAAGAATACCGAGCGTGAAAAATCTTCGCTGTATTTCCCCCGAAGGCTTTGAACGATAAACAATGAATCCGACAATCAGCCAAACGAGAGCAAACAATTCCGAAGCAATGCTGCTGAACGAGATTAGCTTTTTAACTCGGACCTTAGTAGTAAAAATTTTTCCGCCTCTTTGTATCGTATAAACGGCTGTGTCTCCGGAGGAAAGATTATCGAGAAGAAAAGATGCATCCCCGATACTTTTAAGTTTTACGCCGTTTATTTTAAGAAGGTAATCACCGTCGCGGATTCCCGCATTCCAAGTAACGCCTTTTTTCTTCACGCTTCTGATAATAATTTTAGCGCTGTCGAGAAATCCCGCAACATTTTTTTCATTCCATTTTACCGTTACGCCCGATTTCCGTAACGAATCGACTTTATTCAAATCATACTCCCACAAACATTCATCGTTCGATGTCGGGAGAATGAAGAACGAGAAATAAATTTGAACAAACGCCCAAATGGTTA
This sequence comes from uncultured Melioribacter sp., assembly GCA_964387835.1. Taxonomy (GTDB): domain Bacteria; phylum Bacteroidota; class Ignavibacteria; order Ignavibacteriales; family Melioribacteraceae; genus WGAL01. The sequence goes on along the minus strand of CAYLYR010000179.1, from coordinate 2,337 downwards.
ACAAAATTACAATCGCCGGAGCAAACTCGAACTTTAGCTTTTCAATATTTTTCTTATCCGAACGAAACATTAGAAATCGACCTCACGAAGATGATTTTTGACTTTTACAACAAGCATCGTAATATCATCCGACTGCAGCGCTCCCGAAGTAAAAGTTTCAATCTCGTTCAAGACTTTCTTTTTTATTTCGGAAGAAGAAGAGGCGTTTTCCAAAAGAATTTTTTCAATATTTTCCTCGCCGAACTCCTTGTACTCTTTGTTCATAGCTTCGGATATACCATCCGTAAAAAGGAATAAAATATCATCGGGTTGTAATTGAACTTTCTCGCTTTGATATGGAATAACCGTTTCCATCACACCGAGAATCAAGCCGCCGGTTTTTAGCTTTACAATCTTTCCGAAACGAAGAAGAAGCGGCGGATTATGTCCGGCATTTACAAACTCAAGCTCCAAAGTTCTGTCATTCAGAATTCCCCAAAACATTGTTATGAAACTGCCGTTTGTTGTATTTTCACTTACCAAATCGTTTAGCATGTCGGTTGCTTTATCAAGCGGATAATCCAATTTGGAAAGAGTTTTAATGAAAGCCTGAATGTTCGCCATAAGCAATGCCGCCTGCATTCCCTTGCCCGAAACATCGGCAATAACAATCAAGGTTCTCTCTTCATCTAATTTTAATATATCAAAGTAATCGCCGCCGACTTGCCTTGCCGGAATATTTACGGCTTCAACATCGAAATTATTAAATTTGGGAAAATGTGAAGGCAAAAGATTTTGCTGTATTGTTCTTGCAACTTCCAAGTCCTTTTCAATTTTCTGTTTCTGCAGAAACTCCTCGAAAAGTCGGCTGTTCTCGAGCGAAATAACCGCCAGACTTGCAGCCGAATAAATAAATTCCACATCCGATTTTGAATACTCCCTTCCTTGAAAAGCGCGCCCAAGTAGAACCAAACCTTTAGGCTCATTATTAATCTGCATCGGAACAACAAGTTCAATATCGCCGCCGTCAATATCAAATCCTTCATCAAGAAGTTCCTTTTTCTTTTTGGGACGAAGTATTTTCCCATCTCCTATTGATTTACAAAACTTCTCGACTTGCGGTTGCGCAATATTCGAATCGACAATCTTCAATCCCCCGACGCAGGAAATAATTGCATACTTTGATGCCATGAATTGCCCGAGCAATGTGTAAATAAAAGTTCGCCCGATAAGTTTAGCATCGAACAATCCTGTAAATTCTTTCGCCAAATCAAAAAGAGAATTTAACTGATTGATTTTAGCATCCAACTCTCTGTTTGTTTCCGATAGACTTTTTAATATTTCCGCATTCCTAATTGCAGTTGAAGCAATATTGGCAACGGTTTCTATGAAATCAAAATCTCCTTCGGTATATTTTTCTTTTGTCAATTTATTGCCTAACAAAAGATAGCCGAAAATTTTCTCTTCACTCTTTAGAGGGAAAAATGTGTTTCAAACCGATACTCGTTAAAAATTCGTCATGCTCGGAATAATCGGCGAAGATTTTCAGATCGATTTTCTCATCCGAAATTTCAACTCCTTTTGCCCTAACCGGATAAAGCTCCCCTTTTTCATTTCTCAGCAAAACGGCTCCTTTATTAATCAAAAGTTTGCCGAACAGCGTAAATAGGAGATTATCGATTGTAAAATTTAAGTCGAGATTTGAATTGATTTGCTTACCGAAATCAACAAGAGCGGATAAATTTTTAACAGCCGTGATGTTTTTATGCGTCATAACTTTTTCACAAGCTTTAATATATTTAACTCCGGATTGGAAAAATCATACTCAACATTATCCATCAAAGTTTTAATCAGATGCACTCCAAGTCCGCCCGATTTACGCTTTTTTAATTTGGTCTCGAGATCCGGAGGTTCCACAGATTGAGGATGAAATTTTTTTCCGGTATCTTTAAATATGATTGTGAGTTCTCCCTCTTTGAAAATCGCGGTAATTTCTATTTCTTTGTCAGTGTCGAACTCATACGCATGCTTGATAATATTCGTGCAGGCTTCATCCGCAGCAAGTACAATTTCTTCACGCTTTTTTTTATCAAATCCGGCAGCTTCCGAAATTTCAGATAGAAAATCTCTTATCTTACCGAGATTTTCCGTGCGGCTTTTAACTTTTATTTTTTTCTTCATCGAAAGCAAATTATTTTTCCTCGAACCTGTTTACCGCTTTTTCGATGGAATCAAAAAATTCGTACAGAACAGGAAAACCGAGTAAGTCGAAGACGTTAAACACGTTTTCTTTAAGCGCCGCAAATTTAATGTCTCCGCCGTTTTCGCGCATAGTTTCAACGTAAGCCATAAACACGC
>CAYLYR010000178.1:0-5134 GCA_964387835.1 uncultured Melioribacter sp. | reverse complement strand
CAACAAAATAATGCCCCAAATCTTCCTTCCGAATTCCGAACGGCTCAAGCTCACGCACCCCGGGAGTATCTATTATTTCCGTCGCATTCTCCAATCTAATCAATCGGCTTGTAACGGTTGTATGCCTCCCTTTTCCCGAGAAATCACTTATCTCTCCAACCTTCAAATTAATATTCGGAGCAATTGCATTTATAATCGATGATTTACCCACGCCGGACTGTCCCCAAAGAAGAGTGGTTTTATCTGAAATTAATTCCTTAACAATTTCGATATTTTCAGCTTGTTCCACACTTGTCGTAATAACTCGGTATCCCAGTTCGCTATAGAGGTTTTCCCACTTCTTAATTTCCTCTTCATTTGCCAAATCTATTTTATTTATTATTAAAGCAAACTCAACCTTACTGCTTTCGGCAATAACAATCATTCTGTCAACGAAACGATTATTGAACTCCGGTTCATGAATAGCGGTTACGTGAATAAATAAATCGACATTTGCCGCAATAACCTGCTCTAATCTTCCTCCCCGAATTCCCGAGCCTCTTATTCTCGGAGCTTTTCTTGAAATGTAATTTTGGCGCTCACCAATTTTTTGAATTGTTCCGTGCCCATCCGGAGAAAGTTCTACTTCCACAAAATCACCAACCGCGACAATATCAAGCGCTCTCAGTTTATCTTTTTTTAGATTGTAAATATTCTTAAATTTGCCAGGAAGTGAACATCTGTACTCCCGATTATCTTTGGTAAGGACGTAAATATCTTTGCTTTCTATTCTTGCAACTTTTCCTTTAATCATCTGCATTAATAATTATTATTAGAATGTAAAATATAAAAAGAAAGGGATGCCGAAACCATTTAGATTTCCCATCCCTTAATAAACTATTTTCAACTTCGCTTAGAATTTATACTTTAGTGACGCAACAAATTTAAGATCGGTTACGTCCCTGCTAACCCGAGCGACGTCATTGCCGTAAATATCGATGTTATCTTTCCAAAAACCGAAAGCCCCGGCAAAATCGATTACGAAATCGTTATCGGTAAACAATTCTATTCCACCGGTAAAATATTGTTTGTTATTTTCTTTTGATGCATTGATAAACGGAGAGTATGAATAGATGTAGCCTCCCTGCAAGCTGATATTTGCTTGCGGTATATCTATCACAGTTCCGAATCTCAACCTCGGGGCGATTCCAAGATTATCGGAAATTTCTTTGTTCTTATTTATTCTTTCAGGTTCTGTAAATCCATCCGTAAACTCCGTTTGGGAATAATCCAATATTTCCGCTTCGGCGCTGAGAGTAATAAATCTGTAAAACGTATTTATGCCGAACGAATAAACAAAAGGTGTCAAGATTGAATATTCCGACTTGCTCGTTTGAGGAGTAACATCGTAACCGTAATTATTTTTGAAATAACTTGAACCCTCCACAAAGTAAGTTTCCTTAATATCGTAACTAGTCGGAGTTTGGATTGCGCCCGAAAGACGCAGCATTTCAGACATATCATAAACAAACCCTGCTTTTAAATTTAGTCCGCTAATATCCCACGAAATATTATCATGAACGTCAAATTCCCGAAAATCTATTGTCAGCGGATCATCGGGGTCAATTTGTAAATTATCGCCGTACAAGTTTTTTGAGTCGATTTCGGAGTATTCTCTATCGTTGGAATATGTTCCGCCCAATAAATTTAGGGTTGCTCCGACGTAAAGATTTTTAGCCACTTCCACTGCGCCGGAAAACTGCCATGTATTTATTTCTCCTTTTTCCTGAATTGTTCCGCTCTGCTGTAGTCCGCCGTTAATCAAAGTTTCATCATAAAGGTAATTTCCGTCGCCGTCAAAAACTCCGTGGCTCAAGCGTAAATCGTAAGTAAGTTGCGAGTTTACCGAAGTCAAATCCTGAATCATCGATGTGCTTGAAGGATTGTATCCTTTAAAATTCGTGATATTATTTAAGTCTTTAATCTGACTAAACCCGAAACCGAAGACCATACTCCCTTGTGAGGTTGGAACTTTATAAACGAATCCCAATTCATTAATCCCGTTCGAGTTTTGATTAACTTTTAATGAATTATTAAAAAAGGCGTTATTCGATGCAATTGAATCGAAGTTAAATGATAATACCGCCTCCGAACTATTCATCAAACCGAGTGCAGCGGGATTTTTCAGAAAATTAGCGTAACCTATATCGGCGCCCATTGTTGCGTTTCCCATTCCCAAGCCTGAAGCGGAATTAATAATTCCCGGCTCGGCAAGTTTTAGAGCATCGTTGTAATTTTGTGCAGTCAACATTGTACTTCCGAATAATAGAATTGTAATTCCGCCGAAAATCTTTCCTAAAATATTTTTCATTTTTATCATTTCCTATCTTCTTCTTGAACTTCTTGATGAACCTCTTCTTGTTCCCCCTGATGATCTTCCCGACGAACGGCTTGAGGAGGATGGCGCTGAATATGATCTACGGGAAGATGAACTGCTGCGCGGCGGTGAATAACTTCTCTCTGTTCTTTTCGGCGGCGAGTAACTTCTTGAAGTTTCCCGCTTAGGTGCATAACTTCTTCTTGAGGAGCTGCTTTTTCTACGCGGAGGAACGGGTTTATATTTTTTCTCCGATGAACTTTTTCGCTTCCTTGCGGGCGGAACATAGTAGTTTTTTCGGCTGTAGCTTTTTTTATCTACTTTTTCCCTATCTTTCCGTTTCTCGGATTTATATCTTCTTTCGTTACTTCTTAATCTGTTGTTATCTTTATATCTACGGGAAGTATTATACTTCCTATCCAAGTTCTTAACTCTTCCCCTGTTATCAACCGAATTTCTTTTGTTTATATTTTTCTTCCTTACAACAGGACTCGGAGTTCTTTCGCCTATTCTTTCTTTATTCCGCTCACTTCTAATTTCTCTTTTATCGGAAGAACGGTTTACGCCGCTATGTCCGGGAGTTACGGATGTTCTTTTTCCGCTCCTTACGCCCGTGCGGCCGGCGGACAAATTATCTAAGTTTACTTCATTATTATTACTCGGCGCTCGGCGGATTACATCTCCGCTGCGTGTAACGCCGTTTCTTTCGCTTGCTCCTCTTCTTGCAACTGTTCCCGATGTTCTTCTAACAACGCCGCCTCTTCTCCGTGTGCCGTTCATATAAGCTCGGTTTCGCAGTCCGGCGTAATATCTGTTAGTTCGCATTTTATAGTAATAGCCGTCATTCCAAACATAAGGTGAATAGTACGGGTCATACCAACTCCAGTATCCCGAATAATACGGACCATAAGGTGAATAATATGGATAATATACCGAATAACAAGCCCAGCAATCGCCCCAGTAAATAATATTCCACGGATCATAACGATAACTAATAACCGTAACGCCCGGAGTGTAGCCCCAGAAGTATCGTCTGTAACTCGGGAAATAGTAATCATCATCGTCAAAGTAGTAATTGTTTATGTAAGTATCACCATCATCATCATTTTGCTCACGATAATACGCCGATTCATTATCCGGCTCGGCATAATTAGAACTATCGCTATAATCATCATAATATTGATTGTTATCTTTCTTAGAGTAATAATTGTCCGCGTCTGAATAATTTCCGCTCCGATTATTATTAACTTTCGAGTACTCGGATGAGTACGGATCATCTTTCGCTATTTGGGTATAACATCCGGATAAAGAAAATCCCATGAGCAAGAGCAGACTAAATATTTTTATTGTTTTCATAATTAACTCCTGTTGTTTCTTTGTAATAACGAATACAACTTAAATGCCAAAGGGTTTCATCAAAATCGGATAAAAAAAAGACAAAACCGCAGCGGTTTTGTCTAATATTAAAAACGAATGACTATATTTTGTACAACTATTTGAAAATCGGGGAAATGTACTCCAAATAAATTCCACGCTCGGCAACGGCGGAATTAATTTTTTTATTCTCAAGCATATTTCTTAAATCTACCCCAAGTGTAAGTCCTTTACCAAGAGAAGCACGCAGTCCAAAGTTCAAATACCCTTTTCCGGCTCCGAAAGATAACTCACCGTTGTCGTTAAGTGCAAAATCATACTCGGCTAAAAATGAAACATTTTTCCCAATTGTTTTTTCCACTCCGATTTTAAGATTCGGGCTTTTATCGCCATCTTTATTTTTAACCGAATAATTAATCTCTCCGTGAACGCTTAAGTAACCGAGGAAGTTAAAGTTTTTCGATGCCGCAACAAATAGCCCGTCGGACTTATAATCGAACCTGTTCAAATCTTTATCTTCTCTCCCTCTTCCTTGCGAATCAAAACCGAAAGCAATTGCAGGGACAGATTCCGATTCATTTATCAATCTGTATTTGATATTAATTCCGGGCCAGCTGTACCAATTAATTTTGGAATCCCCGATAATATTCTCCCCGCCGTAAGAAAGTCCGAAACTAAGGTTCTCAAAAACTCCTACCTCTATTCCCATATCAACAACGCCGTAAGGCAACTCATGAGAAGTAACCGCTACAAAACCTTTTTCTAAAATCCCGGCGGACTGCATATCAATCAGTTTTCTATATTCATATTTCGCTGATGTTCCCGCTGTTCCCTGAGCAAAAAGAGGAAGTGCAACTATAAAACTGAAAATTAATATTTTAAGGAGTTTCATTTTAACCTCTCATAGATATTATTATTTATTTCAATATGTAAGTATAAGAAATAGAGGAATAAAAAAAAACCCGAAACGCAAAGCGAATCGGGTTAGAAAATAAAAATTGGCGGCTACCTACTCTCCCACGCAGTTGCCCACGCAGTACCATCGGCGTTTAGGGTCTTAACTTCTCTGTTCGGAATGGGAAGAGGTGTATCACCCTAGCTATAGCCACCAAAAATTTTAATCAAAATTTAAGATCGGAAGAGTTGAATCAGAATATTTTTTTAATAAAATTGGTTAAGTCTCACGACCAATTAGTACTGTTCGGCTAAATACGTTACCGCACTTACACCTACAGCCTATCAACCTCGTCATCTCCAAGGGGTCTTTAGTGCCGATAAATCGACAAGGGATACCTAATCTCAGAGTTGGCTTCGCACTTAGATGCTTTCAGCGCTTATCCATTCCGAACATAGCTACCCAGCGGTGCCGCTGGCGCGACAACTGGTGCACTAGAGGTTCGTTCA
>CAYLYR010000177.1:0-5158 GCA_964387835.1 uncultured Melioribacter sp. | reverse complement strand
ATTAATTTTTATCTCCACGAAAGGCGCGACCCTGAAGCCGCAACAAGAGCTGCTGCAAAACACCTAAAAGACTTACATGAAGCGCTCGGCGATTGGTATCTTGCTCTCGCCGCTTATAATACAGGGGAAGGACGAATTAACTACGCAATCAGAAAAGCAAAGAGCAGAAATTTTTGGGATATTCGCCGTTACATTCCGCGTGAAACAAGAAACTATGTGCCGCAATATCTTGCCGCTACGATTATCGGCGCTAATCCCGAGCAGTTCGGTTTTGAGAATTTGAAATATGAAACAGCTCACGATACAAAAAACTTTTACATCGATGAAGCTATCGATTTATCGGTGATTGCAAAATGCGCCGGAGTTTCGGTCGGTTTTATTAAGGAGCTTAATCCCGCGCTTGTTCAACACTCTACTCCTCCGAAAGGTTTGGGCGGATACGAGTTGCGAATTCCCGTTGAAACTTACGATGCGTTTGTTGAGAATATTAATAATGTTCCCGATGACGCGAAAATTCAGTATGTTATACACGTAGTAAAAAAAGGGGAAACGCTCAGCGGAATTGCTTATCGGTATAAGATAAAGACGAGAGTTTTGGCAAAGTTTAATAAAATTTCCACAAGGTCTCGGATTTACCCCGGCGTTCAACTTAAAATTCCGATTTCAGGAAAAATTAATAATGACTTTGAATTGAGCGTTGACGAAATGCCTGCCGTTGATGAAAGAAATGATTTTGTTGAAAATTCTCCTTATGAGTTAAATATCGAAGAAGAAAAGGGAAATATTGATTACTCACGTTTTGATACTGAAAACATTGACGTTCCCGAAGGTAAAGTTCCTGTTGAATATACGATTAAACGTTACGATAATCTTGTGGACTTAGCGACGATTTTTAAAATTCATGTTTCGGACATCAGGAATTGGAATGACTTGCCTTATACGACTTCGATTGGAATCGGACAAAAAATAGTTCTTTATGTCGATAGCTCGAAAGTTGATTTCTGCAAAGCGATAGACCATAAAACAAGAAACGAAAAATTAAGAATTCTTTACGCTAATTCCGGCGGGATGTGGATTGCGCACAAAATTAAAAACGGCGAGGCGCTTTCAACAATTGCGATGAAATACGGAGTGAAAGTTTCACAGATTAAAAGGTGGAATAATATTCGAGGCAACCGAATTTATGTCGGCAAAATATTACATATCTATACGGGAAAAGCTTCTCCCTCAATCCGTTACACAAAAAACTTGCGGAAAAAATCACGCGGTAAAAACGTAGTTTATTATAAAGTGAAAAACGGCGATACCATAAGTCAAATTGCAGAGAAGTTCCACGTGAGATCAAGCGATATAAAAAGATGGAACAATTTAAGAGGGAGCAGAATTGTTGCCGGAAAAAGTATTGTTGTACAGTCGGGGAAAAGTGTTCGTTTACGGAAAAATAATCTTGTTAAAAATGGTTATCACGTTGTTAAGTCAGGTGAAACACTAAGCGGTATTGCGCTGAACAACCATGTTACGGTTGCCGAACTCTGGAGGTGGAATAATCTTTCAGGTGTGAAAATTAAAGTTGGAGAGAAATTAAAGGTTTCGGGAAAATCATTGACGGCAAATAAAAGTCAATCAAAGAAAGTCCTTTATTCCGATTTGCCCAAAAGAAAATCTTCAAGCAGACAAAAAATTTATGTAGTCAAAGAGGGTGAATCACTTTGGCAAATAGCGAGAAAACATGATTGCCACGTAAGTGAGATAAAAGAGTGGAATAATCTTACCGATAATAAAATTAAACCGGGTATGAAGTTAAAAATAAATATGTAGCGTCTGTGAAATAATTGTGCGCTCCTCTTTTTTTTTTCTTAAATTCCAAGTTCAATTAATTCGTGGTTAAATGAAAATATTAAAAATTATATCTCTTATTTTACTTTTGTTTTCCGGAACTAAAACTACGGCTTCGGGCAATACCGTTTACCTTATTAAAATCGATAGAGAAATCGGTGTGGGGCTGGTGCCTTACGTTAAACGCGGTATTGAAGAAGCCCAAAAAAATAATGCGGATGCAATACTTTTTGAGATAAACACATTCGGCGGGAGAGTTGACGCGGCGACGCAGCTTAAAGACTTGATTATAAATTCCACTCTACCGACAATTGCTTTCGTCAATAAAAGAGCAATTTCCGCCGGCTCTTTGATTACTTTATCTGCTAAAAAAATTGTTATGGCTCCGGGTTCATCTATCGGAGCTACAACTGTTGTTGACCAAGCAGGGAAAAAACAATCGGAGAAATACCAATCTTTTATGCGTTCGGAAATGCGGGCAACTGCCGAAGAAAACGGTCGCCCGAAAAATATAGCAGAAGGAATGGTTGATGAACGGGTTGTTGTTCCGGGACTGGTTGACAGTACAAAACTTATTACGCTCACTGCGGAGGAGGCTGTTCACTACGGTGTTGCCGATACTGTGCTTGCAGGAGTGAAAAATGTTTTGGCGTGGGCAGGGTATCCTGAAGCAAAGGTTGTTGAAGTTAATGAAAATGCCGGTGAAGAAATTATAAGCTTTCTCAACCATCCTATTATTACCTCTCTGCTTTTGATGGTCGGAATGGTAGGAATGTTTATCGAAATTAAAACTCCGGGTTGGGGAATTGCAGGCACGCTTTCCTTAATTGCTTTTTTTCTTTTCTTCGGGTCGGGATTAATTTTAGAACTTGTTTCCGCTCTCGATATTATTCTATTTGTAATTGGGGTTGCTGCGCTTATTCTTGAGATTTTTGTTATTCCCGGTTTCGGTGTTTTCGGGATAGTCGGAATCGTCTCGATTATTGTTTCCCTATTTCTCGGACTTATGCCTTCGACTGATTTCCTAACGCCGGAAGCAATTCAGCTTGCAGTTTGGGAATTGAGCGGGGCGCTTGTCGCAACGATTGTTTTTTCTTATTTTTTGCTTAAGTTATTACCGAAATCAAAAATGTTTAATAAATTAATTTTAAAAGATCATATTGCAGACGCTTCCGGTTATACTGTAAAGGAAAATATCCGAGACTTAATCGGCAAAGAAGGCGTCGCTCTTTCCGATTTGCGTCCCGCCGGAATCGGGAGTTTCAATGGTAATCGTATCGATGTTATTACCGAAGGGGATTACATCGAAAATGGAGAAAAGATTGTAGTGATTGCCGAGGAAGGCTCAAAGGTGATAGTTAAAAAAATAATACAATAAAATAAAGGAGTATTTATGTTTCGTTTTTTTCTAATGGTATTTATTTTATTTTTTGCCGGTACAAGTTTCGGTCAGATAACTTACAGCGGACCGGCTGACGGTTCGGTCGAGACCGGCGTTACGGTAACTACCGATAATTTTTCAAAAAGCGTTGTCGCCTCTCCGAGGATAAAACTTTTTTATCTTAATGATGATTATGAACTGCCTGATTATTTGCAAGATCCGAATTTGCCCGCAGGTCCCGAAGGTTCTAATGTTGTGAGATTAAAAAACAATTTGCGGAAAAACAGCACGGATAGCATTTTTGTTTTCCAAAGTTATCGCGGATATACACAGCAAAACAGCATTCCCCCGGATCCTTATATTGCCGTCGGACCTAATTATATAATGCAGGTTGTAAACAGCAGATTTATGATTGCCGATAAAGAAGGTAACGTTTTAAAGGATATTTCCGCCAATGCCTGGTTTGCAAGCACATTACAGGGAGCGAGCACTTTTGACCCGAAAGTTATTTATGACCACTTTGACAACCGCTGGGTAATGGTTTGGCTTCATCAGAATAATAGCGCAAGTGAATCTTACTACTTAATTTCCGTTTCGGATGATGATAATCCTTTGGGGACTTGGTTTAACTGGGCTTTACCTTCCAACGTTAACGGAAATACAAATTCCGGTAATTGGGGAGATTACGAAGGAGTTGGTTTTGACGATAAAGCAATTTATTTAACATCCAACCAGTTTTCTTTTTCCGGAAGTTACGCTTATACAAAAATTAGAATTATAGATAAATTTTCACTCTACATTTCAAGCGATCCGGGAATGGTTACTTGGAAAGACCTTTGGAATATTACTTATCCGGGATCAAGTTATTCATGCTTCGGATTGCGTCCTGCAAGAATGCAGACTGCTGCGGATAAATATTACCTCGCTGTCGGTTCGCCATATTCAACCGGAAACAGTGTCGGAGTTTATACGTTAACCGACCCGATTTCCAACCCGACTTTAGACGGCGCTGCGGTTTCCGTTGTTTCATATACAAACCCTCCCGACCCGAATCAGCTCGGCGGAGGCTCACCGAGAATTGACGGCGGAGGGAAAAATTTAAGAAACGAACCGATTTACAAGAACGGATATTTATATATGGTTCACTCCGTTAAGGATGGTTCTTATTCCGGCGTTAGTTTTGTGCAGGTTAATGTTGCTCATATGACTGCTGATGAAGATATTGTTTTCGGAGACGGTGAGCATTATCATACATATCCGGCAATTGCTATTGACGGAACTGACAACTCATTCGTAACATACAGTCGTTCGGCTGACGATGAATATATGGGAGCTTATTTCTCGGTAATTTCGCCTGATGCGGTTTTTACTACGGAGGATAAACTCTTGGAACCGGGGCATGGGAATTATGTTGTAACTTACGGCGGTTCAAGAAATCGTTGGGGCGATTACAGCGGCGCTTGGGTTGATCCGACAGATGAGAACAATGTTTATTTTTCTACTGAATTTGTTAATGCCAAAAATGACTGGGGCGTTTGGATTGCCGGAGTGAGAGCGCATCCATATCAGAATGCCACCGTTAATGTTTCGGAATCGAGTTTGGATTTCGGGCAAATTGAAGTTGGAAGCGAAAGCGACGAGCTGGATGTTAAAATAACCAACTTGGGACGCCAGCCGTTGGATATTACTTCGGTAACAACATCTAATCCCGATTTCACTATGTTGGACGCATTTTCTCCGACGACTCTTAACGCATTTGATACTTTAACCGTAAGGCTAAAATTTATCCCGACAATCGATAGCCTACTAACCGATACATTATTCATTAACAATAGCGATGCGGATAAGTATGTTGTTCTTAACGGTGAAGGATATATTATTCAACAAGTTTATAAAGATAATATGTACGCTACTTCCGGCAGAGCTTCGGGCGGGAAACTT
>CAYLYR010000176.1:0-5206 GCA_964387835.1 uncultured Melioribacter sp. | reverse complement strand
ATGGATGTTACAACAATTCAAAATCCTGAGGGAACAGGTGAAACGTTTGATGCAAACAATACTGTGATTACCGTAAATTATGCTCGGCAGCTTACAGACCGTGTGCATGTAGGCTTTTCGGCAAAATATATTTACGAACGTATTTGGATGGAAACCGCTCAAAATTTTGCATTCGACATTGGTACAATTTATAATATTGATGAACTCGGTTTGAGAATAGGAATGAATATTTTGAATCTTGGGACGGATATGGGAATTACCGAAGGTCCTCATCTTTTCTTCTATAAGAGAAAGCCTGACGATTTGCCCGGAAGTCCTTCGCCGAAAGCTGAATTGGCGATGGATAAATATCCGCTTCCCACAAGTTTCTCACTCGGAGTATCCGCCGTTGTTGTAGGAAGAAAAACAACGTGGATTAAAAATGCCGAACATAAATTATTACTTTCGGGAAGCATTATCGATAGCTTTGACGATCCGTTCAGAATCAATATCGGTGCGGAATACGGCTGGAACGACATTTTTTATCTTCGAACGGGTTACAGATTTTTTTACGATACGGAAAGTTTTTCCGCCGGTTTCGGTTTGAACTTCAATCAGGTAATAGATAGTGATATTTCTCTTGATTATGTCTGGGTTGATTACGGGGATTTGGGAAGTATAAATGTAATCGGGTTGGAATTTAGATTTTGATGGAGAACCCTCACGAAAATAGCGAGTATAAAGATTACACTCCGCTCGGCGTTGCAGTAGGTTTATTTATAGGAATTTTGATGACGGCAAGCTTTTCCTACGCCGCATTGGTTCTTGGATTTTCCACAAACGGTTCTCCTGTCGCCGCTGTTCTCGGTTGGGGAATAATGAGCGCAATTTTTAAGCGCGGCACTATTGTTGAAAACAATATTATTCAAACGGTTGCATCGGGGGTAAACACTTCAACCGCAGGAGTTATTTTTACGGTTCCGGTTTTATTAATTCGAGGCGCGGAATTTAATTTTTGGTGGGTACTTGCAGCAACGGTTGCGGGAGCAATTCTCGGTGTAGGCTTTATTATTCCGCTTCGTAAACAGATGATTGATGTTGACCATTTGCGTTTTCCTTCAGGAACGGCTATCGCTTCAATATTGCGTTCTCCCGCCGAAGGTTTGCAGAAATCAAAACTTCTGTTGTGGGGCGGAATTATTTCGGCTTCGGTTTATTTTATTATCAAATTTCCTACTATGGGTTTGCCTCAAATAATTCCCGCAAGTTTCGATTTAAATCCTTTGTTTCATCTTCCCGATTATATAAATAATGTTTGGGCTGTTTCTTTGCTGAGTTTGGGCATCGGCTTTATCGCCGGAAGAAACGGATTGTTTGTGCTTGCGGGCGGAATTTTAGCATACTGGCTTATCACTCCCGTAATTATTTCACTCGGTATGATTCCGCCTGATATTGCAGCAGTTAACTTTTCGTCGTTTGTGCATTCAACCGTAACGCGTCCGCTTGGAATAGGAATGCTGATTGGCGGTTCGCTGATGAGTATCGTTCTGATTATTCCCGCGATTAAAGCAACGTTCAAAAGTTTCAGTTACTCATCGGTTGGAAGCGGGAATAAGGAAGAGCTTTCATTATCCGTATTAATTAAAGTAATTTTGTTAGCTTTTATACTTTTTGTCGCTTCAAGTTATTTTACTTCCGATATTTCATTGCCGACGGCGATTTTTATCTCAATCGTCAGTACTATCTGGCTAATGTTTGCAGGCATTATTGTGTCTCAGGCAACGGGAATGACAGACTGGACGCCTATAAGCGGAATGAGCCTGATTGCCGTAGCAATTTTAATGTTGTTTTTAAGTTCCGATGAAGTTACTACTGCCGTTTTAATCGGAGCGGCGGTTTCCGTTGCAATTGCCGAAAGCGCTGATATGATGCAGGATTTAAAAACCGGTCATCTTGTAGGAAGCACACCGATTAAGCAGCAGACATTACAGTTGCTGGTTGCCGGAATAGGTCCTGTAATTTCACTTTCGGTTATGCTCCTTATTTGGAATTCCGGCGGAATCGATCCGGCAACGGGAAATCATTTACCGGGATTTGGTCCCGGCACCGACATCGAAGCGCCGCAGGCTGTTGCTCTCGGCGCAACAATCGATTCCGTAGTTGACGGAAATGTTCCTGCCGATAAATTTCTTGCAGGCGGTATTATCGGCGCTATTTTATCTTTTACTTCTATTCCCGGACTTGGCGTTATTATGGGAATAGCAATGTATCTTTCGATGAAATATATTTTGCCTTACGGACTCGGGAGTATTTTAAGCGTAATATTTATGAGGTGGAAAGGAAAGCATTGGGTCGAAAATAAAGGAATTCCTTTCTCGGCGGGATTGATACTCGGAGAGGCTTTGATGATTATTGTTTTTGCATTAATTACGGTTTTCGGTTGAAAATGATTTTTGCACTCTTATATATTGTTATTGCGGTTGCATTATTTGCGGCAACTATTTTTGCTTCCGGTAAAGAAATTAATTGGGTCGGTTTTTCAATTGCTTCCTTAGTGATGATTATTTCCATTCTGATTGATAGAAAGTTAAAACAGAGAGATATTGAAAATAAGCAAAACAACGGACTTAGCTCGGATGTATTGTTGGAAAAATTTAAGGGATTGCTTAAACTATGCGAGCATTATAAAACGAATTTAACATTTGAGGAGAAAGATAAAATCGAAGAAGTTTTTGCCGATGCCGTTCCGGATATTGACGGCTCACGGTTTGCTTTGGTTAACGAAATTAAAATTGAGAACTACACGAGTTTGATCTCAATTTACGCCAATGCGGAAAGAAAAATCAATCGTGGAATTTCGGCTGCAATTGACGGATATATTTCGGCGGCAAAAGAAAGTTTTAGTGAAGCGATAAATATTTTAACTGATTGTATTAACGAATTAAAACGGATTAAAAGTGAGTGAAATTGATATTGCAAAATTAGGCAAAAAAATTCGGCAGGCAATGAATTCATATAAGATGTCTGTTAAAGAACTTGCAAGTAGAACGGGAATTGAATTGCAAACTCTCTATTCCATCCTTAACGGACATCATCATGCAAGCGTTGAAAAACTGAGCGCTATCAGCCGAGAACTTCACCTGAGCATTGACGCGCTTCTCGATATTGAAGTTAATACGTTCCCGATATTTTCAAGTCCCGACAAAGCTCCGCTGAGTTATGCTGAATTTGAAAATATCTGGTTTGGACCGATAGGCGGCGAAAGAATTTCGGTTTCGAGAAATCTTAGTATTGTAAATCAATCTATGGAATTAAGAAAGGAATTCTTGGAGAAAATTTATCGTCTGCCGAAAAAAGATGTTCATGAAGCGTTGGAAGCTTTTGAAAAAAGGAAAGAAGTAATTGCGGAAAAGGAAAAAATGAGACTGGAAATAGTAGTCTATTCCGAGTTAATAGATTACATTGGCTTGCGTCCGCCGTTTGATTTAATTACTCCGAAACTTATTTATCAAAGTATTGAGAACGTAATAGACCGGTTGGAAAATGATTCATTGAATTTTGAAGTCGTTCTGATTCCTCGTCAATTTTTCCTTGTGAACTACGAGATAATTAATAGAGAAGTTATTTTGTTTGATTTGGGAACAGTCTTTTTTAGGCAGACACACGAATCGATTCTTAACCATTTTCTTTCAGAAGTTGAGACGCTGAAATTTAAGTTCGCCCAAATTTCCGAGAGAAAAGAGGTGATTAATTTCTTTAAGGAGCAGTTGAATGCAAAATAATATAAATAGTTCTCTTCAAGGAGAACTAATTGAATTAATAAAAACATTAATCTCTTTTAAAACTACTCCGAGAAATTTCAAGGAGTTTTTAAAAACCGTTCAATTTATCAAAACTTATTTTGCAGGAAGCGGCATCGTTATTAAAGAACATTCATTTAACGGTTTTCCCGCTTTGTTTATTACCACTCGTGAAACAAAACATCCCAAGCTCTTATTTCAAGGGCATTTGGATGTAGTTAACGGAAAAGATGAACAGTTTATTCCACGAGAGGAGGGAAACAAATTATTCGGGCGCGGAAGCGTTGATATGAAATCTTTTGTCGCTCTCGCCATGAAATTCTTGAAAGAAAATCCGGAATCGGATGTGGGGCTGATAGTAACTTTCGATGAAGAAATCGGGAGCGAAAACGGAGCTGAAAAAATGGCGGAATTAGGATATTCGACGGATTTACTTTTTAACGGAGACGGCGGATATAACTATTCCGTAATTTACGGCGAGAAGGGAATAGTAAAATTCAAAATGAAAACAGAAACCAATCCCGCTCGACATCCTTACCCGTGGAAAGGAAAGAATGCTTTCGACTTGTTTATCGAAGATTATAAAAAGCTGGAAGATATTTTTCCCGAAAACACTATTGCAACTGATAATGACAACTGGCATACTACTTATGCCGTTTACGATGTTCAAGTTGAGAACAAGGAATTTTATACTCCTCATTCTGTTGAAGCAAAAGTTACGATTTATTTTACCGAGGATATTTCGTCTAACGAATTAATTGAAAAAATTGAGAATGAATTTACTCATTCGAAAATCACCCCTTTTGTGAAAAGTGAACGAGTATTCATTAATTCCGATTCTCCATATACTTTTAAGCTGAAGAGAATTATGGAAAAGAACTTTGGAAGAGAAATAGTGTTAAGAACCGAGAACGGTTCTTCCGACGCAAGATTTTATGCTAACTCGGGAATCCCTATTGTAATCGTTAAAATGGTTGGGGAAGATCACCATGGAGAGAACGAGCATATCTTAGTTGATGAAATCCTGCCGATGTATAAATCAATGGAAGAGTTTGTTTACGCGTATTTAAGCAAAGAAAAAAATAAGGAGCTGAGCTATGTTAAAGAAGCTTAGTTTAATAATAGTTTTTGCAGCGCTTCTTTTTTCATGTGCAGATAAGAATTCGTTTGAACTAAAATTAGTTAAACCTCCGGTTGCAACAAGACAATTGGGAGAAGCAATATTTTTCAGCAAAAATTTTATTAGGGAAAACGGAATTAAAGAGGGAATACCGATTCGAGTTTTTGCCAATGGTTATCAAATGGATTTGCGTCCTTACATGTTTTTCGGGAATAGCGATGAATTTGCTGTTCATAAAGAAATAGCCGAAGCGTTTAGGTTTAAGTCTGGCTTTAACCTAATAAAAATAAAAAAAATAAAACCCGAT
>CAYLYR010000175.1:1649-5231 GCA_964387835.1 uncultured Melioribacter sp. | reverse complement strand
CGTATTTCTTGGTGAGCCGTTAATAGAAGCAAAAATTCCATCTAAACCTAATTTTTTGATTGATAATAAATCCCTTTTAACAGATGTTTCTACAATTGGCGAAAACAACGATTCATTGAACCTTAAATTTACTTTATTTAATTCCGGACTTGGTTCGCTCGATTCGGTTAACATAAAAATTTCGGAAAAATATTACGAAAATGTTTTATATGAAAAATACATTAAAATTCCCGTTCCGAAATTTGTCGATACTCTGATTGCCGTATTACACCCGAAAAACAAACCGGGGATACATTCTATTGAAATAAATGTCGATTACGATAATCGGATAGATGAAATTTACGAAACCGATAATGATTATATTTATGCAATTAATGTTTATGCAATGGATTTAAGGGACTTTTTAGCTTATGGAAGTGAAAATGGAAAAATTAACGGTATTAAAATTTTAAGCCCGACAATTAAAACAGACTCGAAAAGTTCTATTTCCGTCTTCGTTGCTGATAATCCCGAGTTTACTACTCCTGAAATAGTTAATGACCCACTCGGAAAATTTTACACGGATATTAATTTTACCGGATTAACATTAAATAAAAGATATTGGCTTAAATATAAAATTGATTCTGAAAATGCAGAATTCGGTATGACAAAATCTTTTTATAATTCCAAAGATTATAAATTCTTAGTGTCGGATAGTTTATCTTTTGATGAGCAAAAATTGCATTCGCTTGATTTCAATATGAATTCGGTCGGACTTGTTGATGATTCTCTTACTATTTCAGTCCTTTCCGCCGGCGCTTACAGCGGTGCAACTTGCGTAATTGCCGTAAATGGGAAAAACTTATTAACCAATACTTTTATGGCCGGGATGGGGGTAGCTGTTTTCGACTCAACAACATTGGAAGTAGATACCGCCTTCAGCGTTTTGCTTTTTCTTAGTCCCGATAATGTTCAGGCTTTAGCGGATTTTATTAATCAGCTCGAACCGGGCAAGCTCGTCGCAATGGGTGTTATGGATGATGCAAGAACCAGTATGACCGGCGAGCTAAAGAATGCAATAAAAACATTAGGCAGTACAAAAATAGATTCGTTGCAAATTCAAGCGCCTTGGGCATTAATTGGTTACAAAGGAGCGCCTCCCGGTTCTGTTATTGAAGAAATAAAAGGTCCTTACGACGGACAAATTTATATCGATACGACTTTTGTTTTACCTAATGAGTTCGGCTCTTTAACAACAATTGATGTAGGTCCCGCTTCGCATTGGGAGACGATTTCCGTGGAGGATTCTATTCCCGACGGCGCAAGTATTAATTATCGGGTGCTGGGGAAAAGCGCTGATAATTCCTACGATACTCTCTCTTATTTGAGTTTCAGGAACGGTGTTGCGGATATTTCTTTCCTTGATGATTCTTCTTATTCTTTTATCAAAATCCTTTCCGAGTTCAATGCTTCCGACACTTACGTTTCTCCCGTACTAAAATCGCTTGCCGTTAATTATAACGGTCTTGCCGAACTTGGGACGAATTACCAAGTAGTCAGCTTGGATAAAGATACCGTGAAGCAAGGGGAAACAATTAATCTGACCTTTAAGGTTTACAACGCCGGCGAGATTTCCGCCGATAGTTTTAACGTTAAAGTCGATTTAATCCATCCTGACAACTCGAGTGAACAAATTTATTCTGCTACTGTTGCCGATATTGAGCCGGATAGTAACCGAACATTTTCTGCGGCGTATAATACCGTTAATTATCAAGGACTTGGAAAGTTTAGAATAAATATCGACTCTGAAAATAAGATTGATGAATACTTTGAGGATAACAATTTTTATCCGGTTTCATTTTACGTTCAAAAAGATACTACTCGTCCTAAGATTGATATTACTTTTAACGGCAGAGATATTATTGATGGTGAGTATGTTTCTCCTAATCCCGAGATAAGAATTAATATGGATGACGAAACGCTTGTTCCTATTGCCGATACAACCGCCGTAACCCTTTTCTTAAATAATTCTCAAATTTATTATTCCGGTAATTCCGAGCTGAATATTTCGTTCTCTGAAGAAAATCCGAAGGTAGCTGTAGAATATACTCCCAAGCTGAAAAGCGGGACGTACATTCTTACCGTATTTGCAAAAAACGGTTTGGGGACTTATTCCGATAGTGCGGGATTAATAAAAGAATTTTCCGTAAACAACGAACCTAAACTTCTGAATGTTTATAATTACCCCAATCCATTTAGCGATGACACATATTTTACATTTAAGCTGACGCGAATTCCCGATGAAATGGGAATAGATATTTACACTGTTGCCGGAAGATTGATTCGTAAAATAAAAATTCTGCCGACGGAGTTAAGCTATGATTTTAACAGAATATATTGGGACGGTAAAGATCAAGACGGAGATTCAATTGCAAACGGAGTTTACTTTTACAAAATAAAAATGAAATTAGGCGAGAAAGAAATTACAGAAATCCATAAACTTGCCGTGATGAGATAAATATCAATTTATTAAAATATTTATTACATTTGAAAAACAACAAATAGAGGTTAATATGAAAAAAATAGCTGTACTGATTTTGGCGCTTTTATTTACAACGCCGGTTTTCTCACAGTTTGATTTTAACGACCAAGATGCGGGCTTGTTGCAGGGCGGTTTGGGAACTTCTTGGATTAACGGTTCCCCTTACTTTACTTTCAGGTTCAGACCTGAAGTTGCTGTCGGTAAGTTCGGAATGGGTTTGGATTTGAACCTTGAATTTAACGGCGACGGCATTCGCGCCGAAGACTTTAAGACAGTCGGCGATTACTTAGCCATTATTCGTTATATTCGCTGGGGACATAAGCACGACCCGCTTTACATAAGAGTTGGAGCGCTCGATTACGCCACACTCGGTTACGGAAATATTATGTATATGTATAATAACAGCCCGAGTTTCGATGCGCGGACAATTGGTCTTTCTTTTGATTTTGACACGGACAAATTCGGACTGGAAACCGTTTACAGTAATTTTGCGGAACCCGGCGTTCTCGGCGTTCGCGGTTTCTTTCGTCCCTTAAAGTTTACCGCTGCCGGTGATATTCCCATCCTCGGCGGTTTGGAAGTCGGCGCTTCTTACGCTACTGACCTTAATAAAAATGCCGCAGTGCTCGGCGGATATTCCGACAACGGAAAGTTTGTTGATACTTTGTCAACGGACAGACCTCAAATTGTTTCTGCGGATGTAGGCTTGCCTCTTTTCAATAATTCTATTTTTGATGCAAGACTATACTATACATATACTCAAATTCTTAATTACGGACACGGACAATCATACGGAATGCTTTTCAATATGAACTTTCCGATACTTGATATTAGAATGAAGTTTGAGAGAACAATGAACGGCGCTCAATATTTGCCTTCATATTTTGATGCTATTTATGAACTGGATAGATTCAGCTACAGTGATGGCGCTGTAAGCAGTAAGCTGGCTAACTTGCAGAAGGCAGATTTGGAAGATAACAACGGCTGGTATGGCGGTTTGCTTGTTAAGGTTTTAGGGACGTTCGATATTCGCGGAAGCTACCAGCGTTTAGAAAAAAGCC
>CAYLYR010000175.1:0-1639 GCA_964387835.1 uncultured Melioribacter sp. | reverse complement strand
CCGAATAGCGGACTACTTCATTTAGGCACTGAAGTTGCGCCTGCAGGAATGCCTTTCCTCTTCAGAGCCGGATACGACAAAACTGATATCGGAGGCGAAACGGAAATATTTAAACTTGATGACCGCTCTCTCTTTTTTACCGAATTTGGTTACAAGCCGTATCCCTTCTTAATAGTTTCTATGGTTTATAAATGGACGTTCCAGCCCGTTTATGATGCTAACGATGCAATTATTTCGTATGAACCGCAAAAGAGAATTGAACCGAGAGTTTCGTTTGTTTATCCTCTCGATTTTTAAGAAGAAAAACAAGTTTCATTTTAAGCGCAGTTATTCGGCTGCGCTTTTCTTATTTTAAAATCTATAAACATATTCGATTTCTTTTGAGAAAGTGTTTGAGAAAATATAGTCGGGCTAATCGCCGTATAGTCGGGTAATTTTATAAATACTATAAACCAAGATAATTGCGCCAAGCCATTGAGGTGCATTTAATAATTTTCCGTGTATCAAATATTCAAGGAAAATTGCCGTTACCGGAAAAGCAAGTTCAAGTATGGTTGATTCGGAAGCCGAAACATATTTCAATCCTATGTAGTAAAGATAAATTGCCAAACCGCCGGTTGAAAATGCTATTGCGATAAAAATCATAATCTGCTTTTGTGTGATTAATCCGAATGCGGAATAACTCCCCGTGCCCAATAAAACGAAAAGCATTATCAGCGAAGTAAAATAGAATCGTACCACAGTAGCCGTTGTATGGGAGAGATTTTTAATTCCCTTTTTGCTGAGAACGGTAGAAAACCCGAAACTGAAAGCGGCAAGGAGAGAATATAAAACCGCTATAAGTGTTTTATTTTCTAAGCTGAAAACCGGTGTATTAAATCCGAATGTTAAAAAATAAGAGCCGATAATTGCGAGTCCGGCCCATAGAAAAAATACCTTGGAAAGTTTTTCTTTGAGCAAGAGCGAAGCAAGCGAAATAGCGAAAAGAGGCTGAAACTTTTGAATTAATATTACAATTGAGAGATTAACGTAACTTACATAAAAAAGAGCTTTTGTGATTGCCATTGTGCCGACAGCTCCCCCGAAAAACGCTACACCGAGAAAACTAAGAATCTCTTCTCTTGTAAGATTTCGCAGTTCATGTCGGAAGCGGAACAACACCGGAAAGAGGATAACGGAAACGACGAAACTTTCCACAAAGACTACAAGCGCAACAGGCAAATTGTAAAGTGCGGGACGGAAAACAATACCGTCAACACCCCAAAGAGATGCCGCTATGATTATGAATAGAGGAGCAAATTTTTTCATAGTTCTTTCAATTAAAAGAACAAATATAAAAACTGTTTTTGATTTATTGAAGAATTTGTTTTTTAAATAATGCCGAATTTTTTATATTAAGAGTTCAGATTTTTTCGGAAAGGTGCAGGAGTGGCTGAACTGGCACGCCTGGAAAGCGTGTGTACGTGTAAGCGTACCGTGGGTTCGAATCCCACCCTTTCCGCTGCCAAAAAGGGAAGTGAAGAACTTCCCTTTTTCTTTTTAAAATAGTTTTATTCCCTAAGTTTAGCCGTGTGAAATGTTTCCCAAAACCGATTTGCCGGTTACAGATTTTTTTCACATCTATTTATCAAAAAGATAA
>CAYLYR010000174.1:0-5252 GCA_964387835.1 uncultured Melioribacter sp. | reverse complement strand
GGCACGCATTGTTGGGATTCAAACAAAACGATATTTCACAACTTTTGGAAAATGTTCTTTTCTTGGAACTTATTAAAAGAAATTATAAAGTTTACACGGGACAAATAAGCGGCAAGGAAATAGATTTTATTGTTGAAAAAGATGATACTAAGGCGTATATACAAGTAAGTTACGTTTTGGCAAACGAAAAAATAATAAAACGTGAATTTGAGCCGCTGCTTGCAATTAAAGATAATTACCCTAAATACGTTATGTCGCTCGACAAATTTTCCGCTAATGATTTCGAGGGTATCCGAAGAATTAACATAATGGATTTTCTTCTCGACGAAAATTTCGAACTCTGAATTTGTTCAAATTACAGCAACTGTTGATTGAAATAGCAAGCGGCAGTACGGATTCGCGAATAGTTGTTTTCAGACTTTCATTTATGGACTTTTTCTTCCGAGCCTTTTGTCCCTCTTTAATACTCAATCTCATTTCGATTCACTTGAACCGGTAAAAAATACTCTTTTTGCACGTTATTTTTCGGAACAAAATTTGCACATTGCAATTGAATATTATTAAAAAAAGAAAAGAAAATTGAATATTTTAGATAAACTTCCCGTTGGAATTATTAAACTCGACGAAAGGTTAAAAGTAACTTTCGTAAACGATACATTTTATCAATTCGATATATTTTCAAGATTAAAAGGGAAGGAAATTTTAGACAAGCATATTACCGAGATAACTGAAATTGCCGAAAAGATTAACAATGAGTTACAGCAGCTTAAAAATTTAATTCCATTTGAAAAAGAGCTTGATTTCAAGAAAAAAATAGCGGGTACATTCCTTTCCGTTATAACAAAAGGAGTTCCGCTTACCGAAAAAAACAGTTTCTCCGGTGCAATTCTTCTCTTTGAAGATTTGGTAATCACTGCGGAAACTCGTGAAGAAACGTTCCTTAGGACAAAACAATTTAAAGAAATTATTTCCTCAGTTGCCGATTTCTTTTTTCTCGCTGATAAGGAAGGGAAAGTCATTTATTCCCCTACTCCCACAATTGAAGATGTTTTATCTTACGACAAGATTTACAGCTCTATTCGGGAAAACAATCTTCTATTGGAAACAAATGATAATGAGTTTTACAAAATTTCATATAAGTCGATAATATTAAAAGAGAAAGGGAGCGAGCTTTATTTCATACTGATTAAAAAAGTAACGGCTGAAGTTAATGAAAGGAAACAGCTTATTGCTCAACTGAAAACAGCGCAGCTTTCCGAGTCAGTTTTAAATTCGGTTTATTCACCGGTTCTTTTAATAAACGAAGAAGGTTATATAAATTATTCAAATAAGAGCGCTTTTGAAATTTTGGGACAGCAGATAGGGAAGAAAGATAAAATTTGGAATTTTGTTCCTGAAATATCGAGTGAAGTAATTTCGGAGGTTCTTTTTTCACAGCCGGATAATGCCGCAAAGAACATTAAACTAAAAATAAAAAAGAAGCAATTTGTTCTAAGAATAGAAAAATTTGATAAAAGCGGTTCGCTCATTATCGCACAATTATTTGATGTTTCGGAATATAAGTCCGAGATTGAAATTTTAGAAGATAAACTGAGCATCCTGAAAAAACTTTTCTACAGAAAAAACATCATCATAAAATACGATTCTCAAGGTACGTTACTCGAACTCAGCGATAACCAAAATCTTGCAAAAGAAATTTTCGGTGAAACTAAGAAATCGATAACAGAAATTATAGAGACTGAAGAAGAGGAATTATTTCCTCCGAACGAATCATCCTTTTCATTTGAGAAGAACGATAGAGTATTTTTCGGACACGCCGTTAAAGGAGCTGAGTATTACTACCTCGGAATTTCGGATGAAACGGAACGAATACGTGAAAAGGAGGAAACGGAAAAAATAAAGGGTAAGTACAATGAGCTAATCGGGAATCTTAATGAGTTTTTCTGGCGCTCAAAGAAAGTTGACGGAAAATTTACTTCTCCCCGATATTCATCAAATACTGCAAATATTATCGGTTACAATTCGGATGAACTTCACAATTATCCGAAACTCTGGTTAAAATTAATTCACCCGAATGATAAAAAAGGACTAATTCGCAAACTTCGTTTGTTTTATTCCAACAAAGCAAAAAATGAAAATGAATTTGTTTTCAGGGTAATAACCAAAACACGTAAAATAATTTGGCTGCGTGAAATCATTAAGGTAAATCGTGATGCTGATGGAAGCGCAACCGAGATTTTTGCAACGCTCAGCGACGTTACTTCGTTGATGAACAATCAACAGGAACTAAAACAGAAAGTGGCAGAATTGGAATCGATGAACAGCGCCAAGGATAGATTCGTTTCTATCATTTCCCACGATTTGAGAACTCCTTTCAGTTCGGTACTCGGCTTTACAGATCTTTTGCTCAACGACAATTCACTTCCCGAAGATAAGCGAAGAGAATACATCGAATATATTAGGGATTCCTCGAACACTATGCTCAACTTGGTTAATTCCCTGCTTGATTGGACGCGGCTTCAAACCGGAAGAATACAATTTAATCCCGAGAAACTTTCTCTCGCCGAGATTGTAAACGGTTCACTGACGATGCTTCAGGGAACGGCAATGAATAAAGGCGTTAAGCTCATTGCGGAAATCGACAAAGATTATTTTGTACACGGAGATAAAAATCTTTTGTCGCAGGTTTTTAATAACCTGCTCGGCAATGCAATTAAGTTTACAAAAAACGGAGACATTATTTCCGTCTCTGCGAGCAAACCGGAAAAGGCAAACGTTATTGAAGTAATCGTTGCTGATACAGGAACCGGGATTAAGGAAGAGGACATCCCCAAGCTTTTCCGTCCCGATTCAAAATTTACCAATCTCGGCACAGCCGGCGAAAAAGGAACGGGACTCGGTTTATCTCTTGTTTCCGAAATAATTAAAAAGCATCGCGGCGAAATTAAAGTGGAAAGTAAAGTAGGCGAAGGGACTAAATTTATTTTTACAATTCCAATCTCTTCCTCCTTAATATTATTAACGGACGAAAATCAAACGGACTTGCTTCTCTACTCCAAACTAATCAAATCTCTTTTTCCGGAATTTATTATTGAAACCGCAAAAGAAAAGAGTGAGATTGAGAAAATCATTTCGGAAAAAGCTCCGGTATTAATAATATCGGAAACAAAAATTGAGAACTACACAATTTATAATTTGCTGGAATATTTGAAAACCAACGAAAAGAAAATCAAGCCCTCGGTAATTGTACTAACACGGAAAATCTCTCCGAAAGATGCGAGAATTTTACATACTCAAGGCGTTAAACATGTCTTCTCAAAACCGGTGGATTTGTCGGAGTTTAGAAACAAAATCCTCGATGCCGTTAAAAGTAGCGGATAACATTGAACAACAATATTAGCTTTATTTCTCCATCAAAGTGAATTTAATGAAGTGCTGTTGTAAGAGCAAAACCGAAGCCGAATGTTTTATCAATATTTTTGCCTGCAATTGTAATAGGTGTATTTAATACGATGATAAAATCTTTTCCTGTTTCAATCGTAAACCCCGGATTTAATACTAAACCATATTGTTCCGAATCGGAAGCGTTAAAATTATATTCGGAATAATTAAATCCAATAATAGCTTGAACGTGCTTAATAAAATAATATCCGAAATCAGCTCCGGCAAAAACGGACGAGGTGTTATAATCCGCAGCATCGTTTGAAGGAAAATTCTTTTGGGCAATCCCATTTATATCAACTGAAAAATCCTTCGTGAAAAAATATGAAATAATTACTCCGCCTGCAATTCCGTAGGAGAAAAGTTTTCCCCCGCTATTGTTTCCCGATAATCTGTAACCTCGGGTTCCCAGCGGAAAATTAAGTCCGGCTAAAACTCCGAACGAAGTATTGTTATCAAATGAAAAGGGAACTTTATATTTCGCTCCGATTCCGACATTGCCCATTGAAGCGGGAACAGTAAACCCAATCTCCAAATTATCCGCAGCTCCGTATGTGAATCTGAAAAATAAATCGGACGACACACTTAAACTATCTCCATCGGGAAGATAATAATTGAATTCCGGTTGTGAATTATAAAATCCTTTTGAAAAACAAACATTGAGCGAAGGTTCAAATTCCAACATGTAATGCGGCACCGGATCAGTACAAAAATTGGAAAGCTTGGATGCGGAGATGCCGGAAATTTGCCCGAAAAGATTCCCGACGGTAAACAGAAAAAAAACCGCTATTATTTTATTCATGTGCTCACCTTTTTAAAAATCAAATAGAAAAGAAACTCTTTTTTCCATAATAGCAAAGAAGAAAATTAAAAATTATAAACTCTTTTCCCTTCGATAAACCTTGTTCGATAATAGTTACTTTTCAGTGATGAAATTTTTACGCCCTGCGAACGGCTTGCATGAACAAACAAATAATTCCCCAGATAAATTCCCACATGTCCCGGGTAGCTTCGTTTTGTAGTGTTGAAAAAAATTAAATCTCCGAATTTAAGTGATTCCGCATCGGGAACGGATTCACCGAGTTTAAACTGTTCTTTAGCAGTCCTCGGAAGTTTTACATGCAGAGCATCGGCAAAAGCATTTTGTGTAAATGCCGAACAGTCAATTCCCGACAAAGAGTTTCCGCCGTACTGATATGGAGTTTCAACATATTTTAGGACCTCGAAAAGTAGTTTTTCCCGCGGTGTTAGAGTGCTGCTAATTTCCTTTAGATGCCCGAATTTTTTTGCAATTGATTTTGAATCAATCTTATAATCCTCTACAGGTTCATCATCAAATTCGGAATCACTATCGGAGGGATTGGAATATTCAACCCGATGTTCTTTTTTATCTTTCTGATTGTGAACATCATTCTCGGATGAAAATCTTATTTTTTTGTGCGGTTTTTCCTGAGGAGATATTTTCTTGTTATATCTTGATTGATACGAAGAGGAGGAACATCCTCCTGCAATCAGCGCGAGAATAATTCCTCCGAGAAAATATCGTAATAATATTTTGAGCATTCTATCCCAAATATGCTCTTAAGTTTTTACTCCTTGAAGCATGACGCAATCTCCGGATTGCTTTTTCCTTAATTTGCCTAACTCTTTCACGTGTGAGGTTAAATCTTTCGCCGATTTCCTCAAGTGTTAGAGAATGTTCTTTGTTCAATCCGAAATAAAGTTTAATCACTTCACCTTCCCTTTCGGTTAATGTGGAAAGCGCTCTTTCAATCTCATTTCGGAGAGAATCTTCCATCAACTTCTGATCG
>CAYLYR010000173.1:0-5269 GCA_964387835.1 uncultured Melioribacter sp. | reverse complement strand
CCGCTTATATGCACCAAGCGGATGTGCCTACAATCGACTTAGCCAAACCGATAATCATGGGCGGTCTTTTCTTCGGAGCGATGCTGCCGTTTCTATTCTCGTCAATGGCAATGAACGCGGTAGGACGCGCTGCAAGCCAAATGATTGAAGAAGTCGGTCGTCAGTTCCGTGAGATTAAAGGTTTGCGTGAAGGAACCGCAAAAGCCGAATATAAAAAATGTGTTGCAATTTCAACAAATGCCGCAATTCACGAAATGATACTTCCCGGCGTTCTTGCAGTTGTTGTTCCTGTTGTAATAGGATATTTAAGTAAAGAAGCTTTAGCCGGAATGTTAGCCGGTTTAACGGCAAGCGGTGTTTTGATGGCTATTTTCCAAGCAAATGCAGGCGGCGCTTGGGATAATGCGAAAAAGAAAATTGAATCCGGATTAACGGTAAACGGTAAAACTTACGGTAAAGGCTCCGAAGCGCATAAAGCTGCGGTTGTCGGAGATACTGTAGGAGATCCGTTTAAAGATACTTCCGGACCTTCGTTAAATATTTTAATTAAATTAATGTCTGTTGTATCATTAGTAATTGCACCATTGATTAAGTAAAAAAAAAGTTATATATTTAAGTTTATATTTTAATTAACCCTGCTCTCCGGCTATTTGTCGGAGAGCCTTTTTTCTTAAAGTCCAAAGGGAGGTTCTTTAATGAAACAAAAACACTACGAAAGCGTTGTGATTATCAACGCTACCTTGGAAGACGACAAAGTTGATTCTGTCGTTAATAAAATCCAAGACACCCTAAAAAACGGCGGAGCGGAAATTACCGACGTCGAAAAATGGGGACGCAAAAGATTAGCCTATCCAATTAAAAAACAGAAAACCGGGTTTTATGTAGTTCTCAGATTTATTTCCGAGCCGGCTTTTATTGCTAAATTGGAACGCTTTTATCGTTTGGAAGAGGAAATCTTTCGTTCTTTAACCGTGATTCTCGATAAAGAATCTTTAGCTTATCTTGATAAGAAAAAGAAAGAAGCTGAAAAAGCTGCTCAGCCGGTTGAAGTAACTGTTCAAAATGAAACTACCGAAGAAGTAAAAGCTGAGGAAGCTGCTCCGGAAAAAGCCGAAGAAGCTGCAGAAGAAACTGCTGTCGATACCGAAACAACAGAAAATGTTGAAGAAAAAAGCGAAGAGTAAAAGGAGGTAACGAATGGCAGATTTGAAAATGCCCGAATTGAATAGCGTGGTAATTGCCGGAAATTTAACCAAAGACCCGATATTCAGAGAAACTTCCAATAATACGCCTGTCGTGAATTTTCATATTGCCGCTAACCGCAGATACAAGGATAGCAACAACCAATGGCAAGAGGATGTTTGTTATGTCGGAGTTGTAGCTTGGAATAAATTAGCGGAAAGCTGCCGAGCAAGATTGGTTAAAGGAAGCGCGGTTCTCATCGAAGGCGAGCTTCAGAGCCGAACTTTCAGAACGGACGACGAAAGGAGCCGTACAATCGTTGAAATCAAGGCAAAGCGAATTCAGTTTTTGAACAAATCCGGAAAGTTTTCGGGCAGCGATAACGATGCAAAAGCAGAAGATAGTGTGATAAAAAATAACGGTTATGATGAGAACTCATTCGATAAGTTCTTAACAGATGAAGAATCAAATTTGATAAAAGAATAATTGGAGAATAATAATGAAGGCTAAAAGAGTTAACAAAAGAGTAATCGAAGGATATATCGATTACAAAGAGCCTAAAAAGCTATACAAATTTATTTCGGACCAAGGTAAAATAATTCCGAGACGTGTAACAGGATTAAGCGCTAAACAACATAGAGAGTTAGTTCGCGCAATTAAAAGAGCGCGTCAGATAGCATTATTGCCATTTGTCTCAGACGCAATTAAATAATTGGAGGATTAGTAAATTATGAAAGTTATTTTAAGAAAGAATTTTTCCCAATTGGGAAAAATCGGTGACGTAGTTGATGTAAAAGACGGTTACGCACGTAACTTCCTCATTCCGAGACAAATTGCTTATTTGGCAACCGAAGGCAATATTAAAGCTCTCGAAGAAGAAAAGAAGGTAGTTGCGAAAAAAGAAGCCGCAAATCTTGATAATGCAAGAAATTTAGCGGCGGAATTGGAGAAAATTTCGATTACGATTCCGGTTAAAGTCGGCGAAGAAGAAAAAATCTTCGGCTCGGTTACAACTCAAATGATTGCAGATGCAATTAAGGAAAAAGGTTTTGAAATTGACAAAAGAAAAATTGAAATTTCGGAACCGATTAAAGCTCTCGGTATTTATACCGTTAATGTTAAGCTGCACTCCGATGTTAACGCTTCGGTTAAAACTTGGGTTGTAAGAGAGTAGTAAATTTAGGCTCCAATTTTATTGGAGCTTTGTTTTTTAATTAATGAGTTTAATTTTTTAAATAAAAATAAAGAAGATATATGAAAGAGTTTAGGTTTAAACTACTTATGATTTTGGCGTTTATCGGTCTTAGTTTGTATTTGCTTTATCCTACATATCAGGATTATCAAAACACTAAAGAGATTGAGAAAAACCTTAGTAAGTTTGAAAAAGAAATTAAGGTTAAAAATCCGACAATTTCCGAAACAAAACTCCAAAATCTAATCGCTTTTAAAGAAGATAGTATTCGAGTAAGCAATCCTTCGTTCAAGGATGCACGTGAAAAAAGATTGAAACTCGGACTTGATTTGCAGGGCGGAATGTATTTGGTGCTTGAAGTTAACACCGGAAAACTTCTTGAAAAATTAGCTAAGGACCCTGACGATACATTTAAGAAAGTTTTGTCATCGGCGGAAAAAGAAGCTAAAATTAACGATGCCGATATAGTTACTTTGGTTGCCGACAAACTGAAAGCAAAAAAAATACGTCTTAGCAGATATTTCGGTTCAATCCGTGAAAGCGATGATCAGATAATTAAAAAGCTGAAGAAGCAGGAAGCCGACGCTGTAAAACGCGCTATTGAAATTATCAGTAATCGTGTTAATCAATACGGAGTTTCCGAGCCGAGCATTCAGCCGCAAGGCACGCGCAGAATTATTGTTGAACTTCCCGGAATTGCCAAAGAAGAAGAAGCAAAAAGATTACTGCAGGGAAGAGCGCTTTTGGAATTCACTCTGCTGAAAGACCCGAAGTTTACTTTTAAAGTAATGAACGAAATTGATAAACATTTGGCGGAAGTTTTATCTCCAAAGGATAAGGCTATGGCTGACAGTTTATCTGCAAAAGATTCCACCGGTCAGCTTTCGGATGAGGAGTTTGCAATTAAACATCCCTTTTATGCTCTTGCAATGATTAATCCTCAGAGCCAAAATGCAGATGCTTTTGTAAAAGAAAAAAATATTAATAAACTGAAAAACTATTTATCGCGACCTGACGTTAAGAAACTTATTCCCGATAATGTGAAGTTTGTATTTAGCGCCAAACCGATTACAACTAAAGACGGAGAAAAAATCTTCAGACTTTATCTTGTAAATAAAACTCCGGAATTAACCGGCGGCGTTATTACGGATGCTCAGGCAAATATCGATCCTCAGACTACTTCTCCTATCGTAACGATGCAGATGAATTCCGAGGGAGCAAGAGATTGGGCGCGCATTACAGGCTCCAATATCGGCAAACGAATTGCAATTGTTTTGGACGGAGTTGTTTATTCGGCTCCTGTTGTAAAAGGTAAAATTCCCGGCGGACGTTCTCAGATTGAAGGAATGGCGGATCTTGAAGAAGCCAAACTTTTGGAAATCGTTCTGAAAGCCGGCGCTTTGCCTGCGCCTATTGATATTATTGAAGAAAGAACCGTCGGACCCTCTTTGGGACAGGACTCCATTCATCAGGGAACTTTCTCAACAATAGTAGGATTTTTGATTGTTGCGATTTTCATGGTTTTCTATTATAAAACCGCAGGCGGAATTGCGGATTTGGCTCTGTTCCTAACGCTTCTGTTTGTAATGGGAATTTTAGCCGGATTCCATGCTACGTTAACGCTTCCCGGTATTGCCGGTATTATCTTAACAATCGGTATGGCGGTTGATGCGAACGTTCTTATTTACGAACGTATCCGCGAAGAAATGACTACCGGTAAAACATTAAAAGCCGCGGTTACAGCCGGTTTTGAAAATTCATATTCCGCAATTTTTGACTCTAACCTCACAACGTTCTTCACCGGAATTATTCTTTATCAGTTCGGCAGCGGACCGGTTCAAGGTTTTGCATTGACACTGATGATTGGTATTGTTTCCAGTTTATTTGCAGCGTTGGTAGTATCAAGATTTATTTTTGATTGGATGGTTACTAAAGGGCATAAAATTAACTTGGGATAAAAGTTTTAAGGAGAAAATAAATAAATGCGAATATTTAAAAATGCACATTACGATTTTTTAGGAAATAGAAAAATTGCTTACGCTATTTCCGGCACTTTAATCGTACTCGGTTTGATTAGTCTTATTATACGCGGACTTTCATACGGTATCGATTTCAAAGGCGGAAGTGAGATTGCATTGGGATTTGAAAAACCTGTTGACATCGCTAAAGTCCGTGAAGATATAGGCAACATCGGACTTGGAAAAATAGAAGTAAAAACATTCGGCGGTGAAACAGGCGTTTTGGTAAGAACTGATCTTCAAGCTATTCCTCAAAACATTTTCCCGAAGGTGGTTAATGCTATTACCGGCACAATAAAAAAATTACATCCTGATGTGAAATTTCAGATTGTTGATTCAACTTCAAATTCTATTAAGATTGAATTTGCCAATAATGACATTGCTTCTCAAATCTCAAACGAATTATTTAAGGAAGGATTTCAAACTTCGAAGCTCGACGAGAATAATATTGTAAGAGATATTGTTGTCCGTGTCGGTATTTCCGATTGGATTAAAGAGAATATTAAACATTCCTTTGCGGGAAATAATTTTAAGGTTCTCAAGGAAGAGCATGTTGGTCCTAAGATTGGTAAAGAACTAAAGACGGATGCAATCATTTCGATTGTTCTTGCTTTAATTGTGATTCTGGTTTACCTCGGATTCAGATTTAAATTTATCTTTGCTGTGGGAGCTGTTACCGCTTTGTTCCACGACGTAATAATTACGCTGGGACTTTTCTCTCTTCTTCACGGGTTAACCAATTTCCTAAATCTTGATATTTCAATTAATGTTGTTGCGGCATTCCTAACTCTTGTAGGTTATTCAATTAACGATACCGTGGTTGTTTTCGATAGAGTTCGTGAAAATATTAAACTTCACAAAACATTACCTATTAAGG
>CAYLYR010000172.1:0-5351 GCA_964387835.1 uncultured Melioribacter sp. | reverse complement strand
TGCGAGGGACGAAGTCCCGAAGCAATCTCCAATACAGAAAACCAATGCTGAATATTCCGGAGATTGCTTCGTCGTCCGGCTGTTGCCGGATTCCTCGCAATGACGATATGAATTGAAAGATTCCTCGTCGCTCCGCTTCTCGGAATGACAAGATAACTAATCTTAGTTTTTAAACCTTGTAGGTTCGTCAAACTTTTAAGTCGGAATGGAGTTGAATCATAATTTTTTTTTATCTAACTTTCTAAATTATATTAATCGGAAAAGATATTGACAGAGTTTAGAGAATTTAAGTTTATTTCGGAAAAGCCTAAAAGTTACTGCGGCGTTTTCGGAGCATTCGGGGAGAAACAAGCTGCCGTAGATACTTACTACGGACTTCATGCTTTACAGCACCGAGGACAGGAATCGGCGGGAATTGTTTCGGTAAATAAGAATTCCGATTCTAAAGTTAAATTTTCTTTCCATAAAGATTTTGGGCTTGTCTCGGATGTTTTCAGCGATAGCTCATTGTTCACAACTAAGCTGCTCGGAAATGCGGCAATAGGGCATAATCGTTATTCCACTACGGGGTCTTCAATATCAAAGAAAAATATTCAACCTTTTATTGTAAATTACAGAATGGGGCATCTTGCCGTTGCACATAACGGAAATTTAACTAATGCCGGTAAGATTCGTAATGAGCTTGTAAAAGAAGGCGCAATTTTCCAAACAAGCAGCGACACGGAAGTTATTTTACATTTAATAGCTCGGAGCAAAGAAGAGGAGCAAATAGAACAAATAAGAGGCGCGCTTAAAAAGTTGGAAGGAGCATACTCACTCCTTATTTTAACCGATAATAAATTAATTGCCGCTCGGGACTCGCTCGGATTCAAACCGTTGAGCATAGGACGTTTGAACGGCGGATTTTTGGCAGCATCGGAGACTTGCGCTTTCGATATAAATAATGCCGAGTATGTAAGAGATGTTAATCCGGGCGAAATAGTTGTTATTGATGATGATGTAATTAGAACGAAAAAATTAAAATCTTATTCTATTTTTGATAAAGAGCAACGTGCTCCCAGACATTGCATATTCGAGTTTATCTATTTTTCAAGACCGGACAGCAAGATATTCGGGACTTATGTTGATAAAATAAGGAGAAAACTCGGGAAAGTACTCGCTGAAAATCATCCGGTTAAAGATAAAGACGGGAATAAAGTGATTGTGATTAGCGTTCCCGATAGTTCAAACACTACTGCAATAGGATATGAAAATCAATTGGCGAAAATGAATATTCCGAGCAAATTGGAAATCGGTTTGATTAGAAGTCATTACGTGGGACGAACATTCATTCAACCGCAGCAAAGCAAAAGGGAAGTAGGAGTAAGAATAAAATTTAATACGGTAAAAGGAGTTTTAGAAAATAAAACCGTTGTGATTGTTGATGACTCCATTGTAAGAGGAACGACAAGCAAACAGTTGGTTGAACTTATTCGCGAAGCGGGAGCAAAGGAAATACATCTCAGAATTTCATCCGCTCCGATTCTGCATCCATGTTATTACGGAATGGATTTTCCTTCAAAAGAAGAGCTTATTGCTAATAAATTTAATAATGTAGAGGAAATTCGGGCTTATCTCGGAGTCGAT
The DNA here is from genome assembly GCA_964387835.1 of uncultured Melioribacter sp. GTDB lineage: Bacteria > Bacteroidota > Ignavibacteria > Ignavibacteriales > Melioribacteraceae > WGAL01. The sequence continues at coordinate 3,725 of CAYLYR010000172.1, read as the reverse complement.
TCTCTGGAATATATGACAATTGAGGAAATGCTAAAAGGAATGATTGACCATGCTCCCGAAGATTTTTGTACGGCATGTTTTTCCGGTAAATATCCGACGGAAATTGATACAACATACACTAAAGAGTATTATGACGAATAATTCTTTTTTTTTGCTTAATAAACCTCATGGAATTACATTTAGTAACAATACATAATGGTCTTTATTTTAATATGTTAGATAAATTTAATTAAAGTTTTTTATATGCATAATTTAAAAAATTAAAGAAAATTTGATGAAATCACTTAATAAAAGAGATATTTTTACTTTATCCAACTTCATTTCGTTTGTAAGAATACTTTTATTCTTCCCGATATACTACACACTAAGCAACCTGAACGCGGGAGCAAGCTTCAGGTATTGGACTTTAGCGCTTTTTGCTTTCGCTTATTTAACAGATATCACAGACGGATTTTTAGCAAGAAAACTTAATCAGGTTACAGAAATGGGGAAAGTAATTGATCCGCTCGCTGATAAAATTTTAGTTGCTTTAATAGCTATTCAATTATTTATACAAGGAGATATTCCAGAATTATTTTTTAGTGTTATTATTGCTCGTGATATTTTAATATTTCTCGGTGGTGTTTTTGTAAGTAAAAAGCTCGGCTACGTGCTCCCTTCTAATTATTGGGGGAAAGCAACCGTTGTTTCAATAGGGCTGTTTTTTATAATTGTGGTTTTAAATGGAAAAGTTGAGATGCCCGTATTTTACTATTTTGTTGAATATTTAAGTATATTTATGAGTTTCTTATCCGTAATAATTTATGCACACAGAGCATATAAAGAAATCAAGGAGGCTTAATAAGATGGCATTCGGTTCAAATTTTAATATGAATAAATTAAAAAAAGGTCTTTCCAAAACGAGAGAAAAGCTATTCGGCAAAATAGCGGAAACTATGACGGGAAGGGCAAAGCTGGACGAAGAGACTTTAGATAATCTCGAAGAGATTTTAATTTCCAGCGATATAGGGTTCGATACCGCATTAGATATTATTGAGCAGACGCGAGATTCCTTGATGGCTGAAAAAGACCGCTCAGAGGAAAAGATTTTTCAAATACTTGAACGTAGATTGCGAAAAATTCTTCAAAAATATGAAGACGAAGTTAAAATTGATGAGGAGATTGAAAAGTTTAAACCTTACGTTATTCTTGTAGTAGGTGTAAACGGTGTCGGCAAAACAACCACGATAGGGAAATTAGCTCATAATTTTAAGGAAAGCGGACTTAAAGTTGTTATTGGTTCCGCCGATACTTTCCGAGCCGCAGCAAACGAGCAATTGGATGTTTGGGCAGAGAGAGCGGGAGTGAAAATTGTTGCGAGTAAACATGGTGAAGACCCTTCCTCCGTGGCATTTGATACGCTTCAGCAAGCTGTTAAAGAGAAAGCAGATGTTGTCTTAATTGATACAGCAGGACGATTACACACAAAAAACAATCTGATGGAGGAGCTAAGTAAAATTAAGCGTGTTTTGAAAAAGGTTCTCGACTATGCTCCCAATGAAACTCTACTTGTGATTGACGGAAGCACCGGACAAAACGGACTTGTGCAGGCGCGGGAGTTTGCAAAATATACTGAGCTTTCCGGACTTATTATTACGAAATTGGACGGTACGGCTAAGGGGGGAATTGTTTTTCAAATTTGCTCCGATTTAAAAATTCCAATTAGATATATTGGCGTTGGAGAGGGAATTAACGATCTGCAAACTTTCGACCCTTCAGCCTTTGCAAAAGCATTTTTCGACAGGAGGGAGAACAATGAATAATAATATTGCCGTAATTTTGAATCCTAAAGCGGGAAAGGGGAAGGCGCTTAAATATAGGAAGAAAGTCGAGTCTCTTCTCACAAAGCATAATAAAAACTTTACGATACATCAGACAAAATATAGAAAACACGCCACGGAAATTATTTCCGATATTTCCGAGATGTCCGATTTGATTATTGTAATGGGAGGAGACGGAACTTTATCCGAAGTAGTAAACGGCATAAATCCGAAGAATGAGAAATTACCTAAATTGCTCGTGCTCCCGTTGGGAAGCGGGAATGATTTTGCGAAAGAAGTTAATAGTAAAAATAGGACTGAACTCATTTTAGACTGTCTTTTATCAGGCAAATGTAATGAAAAAAGCGTTAATTTAAGTTCTGTAACTTTATCGGAATTGGACGGGAATACCATTAACTTTCAGTTCGTAAATGCTCTCGGAATCGGTTTCGATTCCTATGTTGCTTATCTAAATCTCGAGAATAAGGTTTTATCCGGAATCCCTTCTTACATTCTCGCTGTTTTTAAAGGAATAAAAAAATATAAACCGATTGAACCTACAATTAAAATTGACGGCACTCCTCATTCCGACTCACGCGGCAAGTTGTTAGTTACTGTAGGTAATAACAAAACCAGCGGCGGCGGATTTTATCTTAATCCTTTTGCTAAAATTGATGACGATATTTTAGACATTACTGTAATCAGGCATTTATCTCCTCTCGAAATTATTAGAAAGCTCCCTAAAGTCCTGATTAATAAAACCGAGAAAATTCCGGAGTTTGTGCATAAGACCGGAAAACAAGTTTCTATTACATTAAAAAATCCCTTTATTGTGCATGCCGACGGTGAGATTTTTTCAGAATCGGCTATTGATATTAATATTAAAATAATGAAGAAGCGTTTAATCTTTTTCGGGATGTAAAATGTTGAAGAAAAAATTACCTAAGAACAAATCATTTAATTACATTCCTCAGTTTTATGATCCCGAACAGGATGAGGAATTAAAAGAGCTTGAACGTAGGAAAAGGAAATTGGGTTTTAGAAACGCAAGCCGCTTGAAGAGGAGAACGAAGTCGCCATTAGTTTATATTATTCTGATAGCATTGTTAATCTATATTTACCTTAAATTATCAGGCTCTTTGTAATCCCTAAGTTAGTTTACATAATATATATTATGCGACAAATATTTATTATAAATAAAAAAAGGCTTAATTTTTATTAATTAAGCCTTTTAATTTATTCTACAAAATAAACAAATTTCAATGAGCTTCAAGAAAACGATTCTTCATTTAATTATCTAAAAAATAAGGATATTAATTACTCTGCATTTTTATAGATAACACAAACGACGGATTTATCATCTCCGCCCATGTTAATCGTCATTCCGTATGGCTTTTCCGGTTTAATCTCAATTTGAGCGTTTCCGGCTTTTCCGGTTAATTGCTCCCAGATTGTTACCGCCTGATGAACGCCTGTTGCGCCTACCGGATGTCCCCAACCGATTAATCCTCCGGTTGTATTTATAGGAATAATGCCGTCTCTTGCCGTATTTCCTTCATAAACAAACTGTGCGCCTTTACCGGGTTCTGCAAGACCTAATGTTTCAACCGCAAGAATTCCGGCGATTGTAAAGCAATCATGAGCTTCGATTGTTCCAATGTCATCCATAGTCAAGTCAGCCATTTCAAGAGCTTTTTTAACCGCTTGTTCGGTAGTTGTCAAGCGAACGGGATCAACCGGAGGCTTTGTAATATCTTCTTCGGCATGCGCAAAACCGACAACTTCAACCGCATCCTTTTTATCGATGCCGCATCTTTTTAATCCTTCTTCGGTCATTACCGCAATTGCAGAAGCTGCGTCCGAAACTTTTGTGCAATCCAAAACGGTCAGATTTTCAACAAAAACTTTAGGATTCGGTTCTCTCAT
>CAYLYR010000171.1:4282-5365 GCA_964387835.1 uncultured Melioribacter sp. | reverse complement strand
GGAGTTTTATAAACGAAGTAAATGGCAAAACAATAATTCAATCTTTACACAAAAATCTTTTGCCTTTTTCCCTTATCATTTTGTGCTGCGCAGTAAACATTATTTACCAACCTAAAATCATCTAAATTTTTTGATGAAAATTACTATTTTAAATGATTGAAATTTAATAAGAAGAGGAAGAAATGAAGTCCGTTTTTAAAATTATTCTGCTGATGATTATAGTTAATTTATCTTTCGTTCAAGCTCAAACCAAACACGCAATGACTCCCGAAGATATTTGGAAAATGCTCCGCATCGGCTCGATGGATATTTCTCCCGACGGCTCGCTGATTGTCTTTTCCGTAAGTAAATATTCGATGGAGAAAAATAAGGGAGATAGCGATATTTGGATTGCTTCTGTTGACGGAAAAGAGGTTAAGCCGATTCTCAGCAGTTCGGCTTCGGAAAGTTCACCTAAGTTTTCTCCTGACGGGAAACACATATTTTTCAGCAAAAAAGGTCAAATCTACAGTTGCAATTATTCCGGCATGAACATTAAAAAGGTTACGGATGTTTACACAGGCGTAAGCGGGATTGAGTTCAATAAATCGGGCGATAAATTCCTTTTCGTTTCGGATGTTTATCCTAATTGTAAAACTCAGGAATGTAATAAAAAAGAGGACTTAAAACGAAAGAACGACAAAAAGAATGTTAAAGTTATTACCGGTTTGATGTTTAGAGTTTGGAATCATTGGAGAGGCGATAAGAGAAGTCATCTATTTATTTACAATTTGAGAAATAATAAAATTACAGATTTAACCGAAGGAAGTTCTCACGATGTCCCTCCGCTTGATTTAGGCAGCGGACACGATTACGGATTTTCTCCCGAAGGGGATGATATTGCTTATACGATGAATAAAGATAAAGTAAATGCAATCAGTACTAACAATGATATTTTTACGGTCTCTTTAACCGAAACAGAGAAAACGGGAAAAGTTACGGATAGAAAAATATCGGTTAGTAAAGGAAACGATAATCAGCCGGTTTATTCTCCCGACGGAAAATATATTGCTTTTCGTTCGATGGCGCATGCCGGTTTTGAGG
>CAYLYR010000171.1:0-4272 GCA_964387835.1 uncultured Melioribacter sp. | reverse complement strand
CGGACAAATCAACACTAATGACTTACAACAGAGAAACCGGCGACATTAAAAATCTTACTGAAAATTTTGACCGTTCAGTCGGTGAAATTGTTTGGGCGCCCGATTCCAAAACGATTTATTTCACTTCGGCAAACTATATTTATAATTCAATTTATAAAATCGATTTACTAACCGGCAAAATTAATGTTTTGGTCGAAAAACATGTCAATTCCGATATTCACATTTCTCCGGATGGTAAAACCCTTTATTTTAAGCAGCAGCGCTCAACTCAGCCGTATGAAATATTTTCGCTGAATCTTGAGAATAATAAAACGAGACAAATTACTCATCTCAATAAAGAACTGTTAGCGCAACTGCTGTTTAATGACATTGAAACATTTTGGTCTAAGAGTAATGACGGAACTAAAATAGAAGCGATATTAGTTAAGCCTCCGCATTTTAATCCCGATAAAAAATATCCTCTGATTTTTTTAATTCACGGCGGTCCGCAAGGACATTGGACGGACGATTTCCATTACCGCTGGAATATTCAGCAATTTGCAGCGCCGGGTTATGTTGTAGTTGCGGCAAATCCGCGCGGCAGTGTCGGTTACGGGCAAGATTTTACAAATGCCGTTTCCGGTGATTGGGGCGGAAAACCTTACGAGGATTTGATGTCGGTTCTCGATAACTCTCTTAAACGCTTTCCTTTTATCGACAAAAACAATTTGTTCGCTGCCGGAGCGTCTTACGGCGGATTTATGATTAACTGGATTGAAGGACACACGGATAGATTTAATGCCCTTTTTTCTCACGACGGCGTTTACGACCAGCGCAGCATGTACGGAGAAACCGAGGAGCTGTGGTTCCCCGAATGGGAATTTAAAGGAACGCCGTGGACAAATCCGGAGCTTTACGCTAAATGGTCGCCGAGCAGTTACGTTAAAAATTTTAATACGCCGATGCTTATCGTGCAGGGCGGTCATGATTTCAGAGTTCCGCAAGGACAAGCGTTTCAGCTATTTACAGCGCTTCAGAGAGTTGGAGTAGAGAGCAAGCTCCTCTATTTCCCGAACGAAACACACTTTGTTACAAAGCCGCAGAATGCTAAATTCTGGTGGCATTCATTATTTGATTGGTTTGAACAACACAAAAAATAATCGAGGTTAAATACATGAAAGACATTGAAGATATTGATTTTGAAATAACTTCACCTGAAGAAGTTGAGGAAAAAACTGCCGAAATCGAGGAAGGTTTGTGGAGCAAAATTGAACGTACCGGCGAGAAGATTTCTTTCGTAAATGATATCCTCGCGCTCTACAAATATCTGAAAGATGATAAAGTTCAATGGTACCGCAAAGCAATTGTAATCGGCGCACTACTTTATTTTATTGCGCCAATTGACGCAGTTCCCGATATTACTCCTCTAATCGGCTATCTCGATGATTTGGGCGTAATAACGGCGGTTGTGAAGTATCTCGGTCATGAATTGGTTCCATATTATGAGAAATAATTTAAAATGAACTTTAAGATAATTTCATCGGAAACCGTTTTTGAAGGAAGAGTTTTTGACGTAAAGGTCGATAAGATTATTTATGATTCCGGAAATGAATCCGTGCGCGAAGTAGCGGTTCATAACGGCGGAGCTGTAGTACTATCGGTTACGTCGGAAAACAAAATAATTTTTGTTAAGCAGTATCGTCATCCATTTAAAAAAGTAATGATTGAACTTCCCGCAGGAAAATTGGAAAAAGGGGAAGATCCCTATGTGTGCGCTAAACGTGAATTGAAAGAGGAGACGGGATATTCTTCTTCGACATTAGAAGAATTGGGAGTAATTGCCACAACGCCCGGATTTTGTACGGAGCTGCTTTATATTTATTTAGCAAAAGATTTAATAGCGGGCGAAGCTCAATTGGAAGAAGGCGAGCAGGGTATGGAGCTGATTGAACTTACTCTTGAAGAAGCTGAGGAAAAAGTGTTGAACGGAGAGATTTATGATGCAAAAACTCTATCCGGATTATATTATTATCGTCTTGCTCTGATGCGGTAAACCATTTTGCAGAAAACAATTTACGATTCAAAAAATCCGCAAACTTAAATATTGTGTAAAGAAGAAAGCAGCGCTCCCGCAGTAATCACGGCGGTTTCCGCTCTCAGGCGGTAATCGTTTAATTTCAACAGATACTTCGGCTGAAGCATCTCCATCTCTCTTCCGGTCAATCCTCCTTCCGGTCCGATTAAAACCGAGAGTGAATTTTCTGACTCAATTTCGCTCCGAACATCAGAAATTGATGAGTCTGCATTTTGGTCGAATAAAATCAAGTTGTTAATTTTTTTACTTTCCAAATTTTTACAAAATGAAATATTCGGGAGAAAAGCCCGCAGTGATTGCTTTACCGCGGCAACTCCTATTTTATCCCATTTGGATTGATTAAATCCCTTAGCCACAGTTCGCGCGCTGTTAAAAATAATGATGTTGGTAAATCCTAACTCAACCAGCTTTTCAACGGCAAATCGCATCCGTTCTTTGTTGTGAAGGTTCGGAACGTAAAATGAAATTTTTTCCAAACTGTTTTTATATTTCTTAATCTCAAGGATTGAAAGCAGAGCTTCCTTTTTATTTAACTCGATTATTGTGCTTTTATATATTGCTCCTTTCCCGTTTGTAACAAAAATACTTTCACCCTCTTTTTTACGCATAACTTTTACGAGATGATTGAACTCATCATCCGTAATAATTACGCGGCTTTTCTCAACATCAATATTTCGAGAGAAAAATAATTCCGTGTTAGAAAGAAAATCCCGACTCAAAAATAAACTCCGATTTCCCAAGTTCGTTAAATGCGATTTCAAATCGCAGCGCATTAAATGGCAATATAAGAAGGTTTAGTGAAACTCCGTATCCGAAAAGATTTTTTCTTCTGAAAGTCAACTCCGAGAAAGAATCATACGTGTTGCCTACATCTACAAATGTATTTAAATCCAAACCGATTCTCGACGAAGTAAGGGACTCGGGAAGAAGCGGAAGCTTCATTACCAAATCATATTCTTCAATAAGAGGAACGCTCAGCTCGAAAGAACCGAGGAACATATTCTTTCCCTCTTTCACATCGTGCAGATGACCGCGGATATATTTATCATATCCGATAAAAGATTTATCGTAAATCGGAATTTTATCTCCCACTAAATATCGGTTAATTATCCGATATTTAAAATTGAGTAGTTTAGTAATTGGGAAATACTTTCTGTAATCGAGAGATAAATCGATGAAGTGAATGCTGCTTAAATAGAATCCGTAATGAGATAAAGTAAATTCAAAATACGTTCCGTTTCGTGAGCGAAGAACAAGGTCGCGTGTATCGTATCTATATGAAAAGGAAAGGGATGGTCAAAATTAAAAATTCCGTCTTGCCGTTAGTTAATTGAAACGGAAGGGTTTATCAAGGGGGATGTATCTGTAAAGAAACCTGAACTCAAATTGATGAAAAATATTTATTCTTCGTCCGAGGTTGAATCCCGTGTAAAATGATTTGTAGTTAAAATCCTCTTTTGAGACTTTGAGGAAATTTACACTTTTGTTAAAGAAATTTGTGTAGCCGATAGTGAATCCGAAAATTAAATTACGGCGGAAAAAGTTCGGGTTGTCGTATTTAAGAAAAAAATTGGGGTCAAAACCGAATCCTAAATTTGCGGAAAGAGTCTCATTCCTTCCTCTGAAATTTTTGTAAAGGAAATTTATTCCATAGGCAGAATACTTAATTGAATTCCGACGGAAGTAGAAGTAGGGAATCGGGAAGATTGTCCAGGTCTCTTTTACAACAATGATAACGCGTTTTTTATCTTTGTTGTTGTCTGTTACAATATCAACGAAATTAAAAATCTTTAATCCGTAAACTCTGTCTCTATTGTACTTAAGGATTTTCCGATTTATTCTGTCGCCTACTTTGAAAGTAAGCTCATTGAGAATCACATAATCCTTTGTCTCCTTGTTTCCGACAATCTTTATTTCCGAAACAATAAAAGAAGAAGTATCTTGTAAAGCGGAAAAATCCCGAGCAAAATAAATTGACGTAAAAGCAAACAGAGCAATCAGCGCTTTATATAACAAACGATAAAATTTCATCTATATTTTAAAAGCATCTGAAAAATTCTACTTTGATACAAGTATCCTGCACAACCGTAATTCCCGCTTCTTCCGCCGGTTTAACAGCCTCGTTATTTCTAATTCCGAGTTGAAGCCATAAGACATCCGGATTAACATTTAGAACGTCCGGAATTATCGGCGGGATA
>CAYLYR010000170.1:0-5396 GCA_964387835.1 uncultured Melioribacter sp. | reverse complement strand
ATTATCGATGAAATAGAGAAACAATTTCACGTTCTTGAAGATGCGGAAATTACGCTGGAGACAAATCCCGGTACGGTTACGAAGAATAAATTACTCGATTTTTTTAACATCGGGATAAACAGGCTAAGTGTCGGCGTGCAGTCGTTTGACGATAACGATTTGAAATTTCTTACGCGAATTCACACGCGCGAGGAAGCCGTTAAAAGCGTTCGCGATGCAGCTGAAATCGGTTTTGAAAATATTTCACTCGATATGATTTTTAATCTGCCCGGACAGAATAAAACAAAATGGATGGAAAATCTGCGGACGGCAATTTCTCTTCCGGTTAAACATATTTCCGCATATAGTTTGATATTGGAGCGCGGAACGATTTTAAACAAATGGGTTTTGGACGGCAGAGTTAAAATCGGCGATGAAGATTATGATGCGGATTTGTATGAAATAACTCAGGAATATTTAATCTCAAAAGGTTTTCTGCAGTATGAAGTTTCCAATTTTGCAGAAGATGGATTTGAATGCAGACACAACCTGCAATATTGGAATTACGGTGATTATTTGGGATTCGGTACGGCGGCGCATTCGTTTGTAAACAATAGAAGAGCGTGGAACTATAAATCATTAACCTTTTACTTAAAGGCGATGAACGAAAAAGGAGAAGCGTCTGCCGGTTTCGAAAATCTTAACGAGAAGGAAAAAGTTGAAGAATTTATTATGCTTGCGTTGAGAAGCCGTGGATTAAACACTGCGGAATTGGAAAGGAAATTTAATTCTACTTGGATTAATAAAAATCAAAAAAGGTTGAATGATTTTCAGAAATTAGGTCTGCTTGAAATTGACGATGAAATTATTAAATTAACCCGACGCGGTTACGCGCTTTGCGATGAAATGTTGACCGAATTTGAATATTAATCGAGCGCCGAAAAACGTAAAGTAAATTTAAGAAATAGAAGAAAAGAATTGAGAGTATGATGAAGAAAATAGAACTGCATTGGCAAATTTTAATTGCGCTTGTTCTTAGCGTTGCTTACGGAATGATTTTCCCCGACAACATTAATTTGGTTTCGTGGATGGGAACGATTTTTCTTAATGCGCTTAAGATGGTAATAATTCCGCTGATTCTCAGCTCGATTATTTCCGGCGTTGCAAACATTGGCGGCGGCGAGGATTTCGGAAGACTCGGAATTAAAACGCTGGGCTATTATCTGCTAACGAGTTTGCTCGCAATATTAACGGGACTTTTTTTCGTGAATGTTATTCATCCGGGCGCCGGAGTGCAGCTTGGAACGCCTGAAGCGGTTCACGGATTAAATCAGGCTTCAAAGTCTTTCGGAGATACTCTGCTCAATATAATTCCCGCCAATATTTTCAAGGCTTTTACAAAAGGGAATATGCTCGGGATAATAACCTTCTCAATGTTTTTCGGATTTTTTATTACAAAGACGCAAAGTAAGTATCAAATTATATTAACCGATTTTTTCAACGCATTTTTTGAAGTGATGATGAAGATAACCACATTCATTATTAAGTTTGCGCCGCTGGGAATTTTCGGGCTTGTAGCCAAAGTAGTTTCTCGGCAGATGGCGAGCGGCAATCTCGGAGATGCGGCTTCGAGTCTCGGACTTTATATGCTGACGGTTATTCTTTCTCTTACTTTTCACGCATTTATTACACTTCCCGCATTGTTAAAGTTCATCGGGAAATCAAATCCGGTAAAACACGCAAAGGCAATGGCTACGGCGCTTTTAACGGCTTTTTCCACTTCATCGTCAAGCGCTACGCTTCCTCTTACATTGGAAGCCGTTGAAAAGAACGACGGAGTTTCAAACAAGATAACAAGTTTTGTCCTGCCTCTCGGCGCTACGGTTAACATGGACGGAACCGCTCTTTACGAATTGGTTGCGGCAATGTTTATCGCTCAGGCTTACGGATTGGATGTTCCGATTCTTCAGCAGTTCTTAATGGTTTTTGCGGCTCTTCTTGCATCAATCGGCGCTGCCGGAATACCGATGGCGGGTTTGGTGATGATGACGGTTGTTTTATCCGTAATCGGTCTTCCGCTTGAAGCCGTGGGGTTGATACTTGCAGTAGATAGAATTCTTGATATGATGAGAACAACCGTAAACGTTTGGAGCGATTCCACGTGCGCCGTGATTATTGCGAAATCGGAAGGGGAAAAGTTAAATGTTTAGGATTATGCCGCTCTTTTGGAGCTGAAAGATAAGAGGAAAAAGATTAAAGATAAAAGTAAAAAGATTAAAGGGCGAAGAGAGTGGAAATGGGAAAATGAGAGAATGGGAATGTGAGAGAATGAGAGAATGGGAATGTGAGAGAATGAGAGAATGGGAAGTGAATTAGTACTCTTTTCTGCCGTTGATAACCACTCTTTAAAGATACGGCAATACAATAGAAACGTTAAAGCGCAGCCTTTTGCAGAAGAAACTCACTCAGAAAAATAGGATTATTAATTATTTAAGATACTTGAAATTTAGAATGACATTTTCTACATTGTGCATTACAATGTTATTACAATTATTCGAGGTAAGTAATGTCTAAAACGGCTATTATTCAAACAAGGATTGACCCGAAAGTAAAAGAGGAAGCACAAAAAGTATTAAGAAAATTAAATTTGTCAATGTCCGAAGCAATAAATATTTTTTTTGCGCAAGTTTCTTTAAATCAAGGAATCCCTTTTGAAATAAAAATTCCTAATGAAATTACCGAAAAAACACTCTCCGAAACGGAAAAAGGAAGTGAATTGCACGAAGTCTCAAATACAGATGAATTGTTCGAGGAACTTAATAATTGAAGATTTATTATACGACACAATTCAAGAGAGATTTTAAGAGAATAAGAAAACGGGTAAAAGATATTAACAAGCTTAAGTCGTTTATAGAAATACTTTTGGAAAATAAAGAACTACCCTCCAAATACAAAGATCATCAATTGAGTGGAAAGTACAAAAATCACAGAGATTGTCATATTGAACCGGATTGGGTCCTAATATAAAAAAAACAGAAGAAGTCTTAATTTTGGAAAGAACGGGTTCACATTCGGAATTGTTTAAATAGAAACGTTAAATTTTATTTGAATATTATTTTAGTTTAAAGATTTCTCGCCGCTCCGCTCCTCGGAATGAAAAAAAACGGATGCTGTTTTGGATTCCCGATTAAAGCATTCGAGAATTGCTGAAGTCGCAGAACTCTACATATTTTTGATTTTTCTTTGACAGATGAATAAAAAACATTATTCTAAAAAAATGATTACTCTAAGTAACATTTCTCTTTTAATTGCATCTATTTGTTTGAAAGAATGAAGTTAAGTGATAATGAAAAAATATTGTTGTTCGGCAAATACTACGACGCATTGAAGTCCGGCGTATATAACTATGCATTGAAGATGTTATCCGATAGAGATTTGGCGGCAGATGTTATGCAGGATGTTTTTGTAAAATTCTTTGAGCATATTGAAAACATTAGAGATGAATCTAAAATTAAAATTTGGATTTTTAAATCGGCAAGAAACGAAGTGTTCGGGATTTATCGAAAGTCAGGCAAATCACTCTTTACAAGTTTTGACGAAAAAGATGTTGATATAAATTCTCATGAAAGTTTGCCGCATTTGAAAACTGAAGCGGAAGAGTTGGGTAAAATAATTTTGGACGAAATAAATAAATTGTCGCGGATAAATCGTGAAGCAATATTGTTACGTGAATATTCGAATCTGAGTTATGAAGAAATAGCGAATATTACCGGAGTTGATATTAATGTAGTAAAAAGCCGTCTTCATAAGGCACGCAAAAAATTAACCGAAAAAATATTAAAGTGTTATGATTGAGAAGAAAATGGAAAAAGAAAGAATACATAATATGATTGAATCTTTTTTTCACAGTGAGCTGAGTAATGCCGACGAGAGTTTTCTTTTTACCTTGCTTGCTAATGACTCCGAGGCAACCGAACGGTTTAAGCTAATGTTGAAATACAGAGAAGGGATTAATATTTCGAAGGATGAAGTTCCACCTGAAGTTGAAAAAAAAATTTTGAGTAAGACGGTTCTAAATATTAAGAGAAAAAGAAAACAACAATATAAATTGCAATCCACTTTTATATATTTACTCATGGTTGTATTAATATTTTTGTCATTCTTCTTTTATCAAAAATTTAATGAGTATTATAAGAAAATTGATGATGTAGAGAAAATTGTAAATTATCAAAAAGAAGTAATAGAATTATTCTTAAATAGCTTGCCGGCGGTTAATGTTAATGAAACACTAAAAAATGAAGTAATTGTTAAAAAAAATCTTTAAGAGGTTAAAATGAAAAAAATTATTTTTTTACTTGTTGTGTTTTTACTGTTCGGGTGTTCGACCGACAAAAAGGAGAATAAAATTATCCCGAATTACGAAAAAGAATTTAACTACAAAAAAAATGCTTGGCCGAATAGTCCTGAAAATGAAATCTTACTTAAAAAACAGGCATCTAAAATCGAAAAAAGAGTAAGTGAATTATTGAAAACCAAGAATTTGGGAATGAACTTAAAAATGCGGTTGTTTGTTAATGAACGCGGAAAAATAAGTTATATTAAATTCTTAGATGGTTCAAAATCTTTACTGAATAATCAAAAAAACAAAGAGAGGATTTTGAGTTTATTGGATAAGCAATCTTTTGTAAAACTTATCCAAGATGGGAAAAACATGAAGTATGCTTTTGATATTTCTATTCACCCGAAAGGGGTTTTTGACGAGGATGAATTCTCCGTTTCAGCTGAGAAAATGCCGAGTATTGTCGGTGGAGTAAAATCATTGGCGGAGAAAATTATTTATCCTGAAAAAGCAAAAAAAGAAGGGATTGAAGGAAGAGTGTATATAAAAGTCTTTATTGATGAAAATGGTAAGGAGGTTAAAGCCGAAGTTTTACGTGGAATCGGGCACGGATGTGACGAAGCCGCACTTTCCGCAGTTAAGCAATTACATTTCATCCCAGCGGAGGACCACGGTGAAAAAATAAAATCGCAAGTAATAGTTCCTGTGATGTTCAGATTGCAATAGTCCGGAAGTTAAAAGGCGAGAGGTTAATAGGTTCAAATGTTAAGAGGATGGAATATTGGGAAAATGAGAAAATGGGAATGGTGATAGTACATAATTACCGACCGTGCACAGTCTCAGATTCAGTGAGGACTATGTGAGCTGACTACTGAACGCTGTAATTGACTGCTGCCTTCCGACTGTGAAGGAAGAGGAATCCGAATAGCCCTGAATGAAATAAGGGGATTTTGAAATTCTTTTTTTTACCTCGGGCGTCAAGGTCACATCTTGGCGCAAAGTGTTTTGCTTTTCGGTCAAATTTTTCCTGACTTCCAACCCAAAAAGGGCTAAGTTATTATGATACAAGGAGGTAGAT
>CAYLYR010000169.1:0-5398 GCA_964387835.1 uncultured Melioribacter sp. | reverse complement strand
TCAAGGCTTTCATCGTACACCCTGGCGGGCTCGAACCGCCGACCTGCTGATTAAGAGTCAGATGCTCTACCAACTGAGCTAAGGGTGCACCGCAAAAATAAGGAAATAAAGGAAAGTTTCAAAAACAATATTTATCATTTTGAAGAATTTTCTTTTAAGTGTAAAATAACAAACGAGTGTACTCCTTCAATTGAAAATAAAGGGGAATGTTAACCGGCATTGGAGCAGACACAATAAAATCAGCGGGAGGAATAAGTTGCGCTTTAATATATTTAACCGCCTTATCTTTTAAGAAAATAAGACGGTAAATAAATGTTCAATTTGATATTATATTATTTCTTCGATTTTTTCAATGGGGCGTGCTAAAATAACCTTAGAACCTTTTTCGATAATCGGTCTTTCGATTAAGTCGGGATACTGTACCATTAAATCGATTATTTCGGCTTGAGTATATTTTTTGTTCTTGAAGTCGAACTCCTTATACTCCTTAGCGCGCTTGCGCAGAATGTCTTGTGCTTTCATATTCATGGAACGGAGTAAATTTTTCAACTTTGTTTTGGTAAAAGGTTTTTTGTAGTAATCGACCTTTTCAAAATCCACGCCTTTTTCTACCAAAGCTTTTATCACTTTTCGGCTTGTTGTGCAAGTCGGTTTGTGATAAACAATCATTTTATCCATTGTTCTCTCCTTTAATATTATTTGTAATTTTTAAAAATAGAAAAATTTTTTCGGATACAAAACAAGGGAATGAATGGAAACTCGGAAATTAATTTTCGCATTACTCCATTGTTCAATGCCGGAAAGCAAAAGCGTCCTGTGTTCAGCGTTAAGTATTCAGCCTTCAGCTCGCAAAATCCGGTGGACGTAAAGCAAAATATTAAAACTTTAATCTTTAATCTTTTGTCTTTATTCTTTTATCTTTCGTAATTTGTCCTTTTGCTCAGCATATCAAAATAATATTTTTCAGTTCTTTGATTATTATTGAAGAAATTGTAAATTGAGATAATAAAAATCCGATGCGTAGATTAGTTTTTTTTTATTAAAAAAAGTATTAACTTAAATAAGTTATTTTGTATTAATACACATGCTCCTATTTTTGTGAAATAAATATTCACTAAATAACTATAAATTAACTAATTTGGTAGGAGGTTAAATGGGTGTTCTTGAACTGTCGCGATGGCAATTCGCGATTACAACAGTTTACCATTTCTTCTTTGTCCCTTTAACGCTTGGTCTTACAATTGCAATCGCTCTTATGGAAACAAAATATGTCCGTACCGGCGATGAAGATTACAAAAAGATGGCTAAGTTTTGGGGTCATTTATTTTTAATTAACTTTGCTATCGGTGTAGCTACAGGTATTGTTCAGGAGTTTCAGTTCGGAATGAACTGGTCGGAATACTCCAGATTCATGGGCGATATTTTCGGCGCTCCTTTGGCTATTGAAGCTCTCCTTGCATTTTACATGGAGTCCACATTTATCGGCGTTTGGGTTTTCGGATGGAAAAAACTTTCCCCTAAAGCACATGCCGCTACAGCTTGGTTGGTTGCCGCCGGTTCAAATCTTTCCGCTATCTGGATTTTATCGGCTAACTCATTTATGCAGCAGCCTGTAGGATATGAGATTGCAAACGGACGCGCTCAAATGACCGACTTTTGGGCAGTCATCGGCAACTCTCATCTCTGGCTGCAGTTCCCTCATGTTTTCACCGCCGGAATGGTGCAAGCCGGTTTCTTTATGATGGGCGTCAGCGCCTGGCACTTTTTGCACAAAACAAAAAATATCACGCCTTTCAAAAAATCGATGCGTTTCGGTTCTACCTACGCTCTAATTGGAATTGTATTGGTGATTTTAATCGGGCATCGTCAGGCTCAACATCTGGCTGAAACACAACCGATGAAATTGGCTGCCGGCGAAGCTTTGTGGGAAACTGAAAATCCTGCCGGTGAATCTTTGTTCGCAATTATTGATCAAGATAATCACACGAACACAGTCGATTTAAAAATCCCCGGTTTCTTAAGCTTTTTGGCTTACGATTCATTTTCGGGCGAAGTAAAGGGAATTAATGATTTACAAAAAGAATACGAGCAGAAGTATGGAGAAGGACAAAACTATATCCCCAATGTCTGGCTTACTTATTGGTCGTTCCGTATTATGGTATTGGTAGGTTTCTTGATGTTATTATTAGCCTTTGTCGCTTTTATGAAATCGAGGAAAGATGAGTTTAAGTGTAAACCGTTAGGACTAAAAGTATTTATTTGGTCGATAATCCTTCCGCTTATTTCCGTTGCGTTCGGATGGATTTTTACGGAAGCAGGCAGACAACCATGGCTTGTATTCGGATTATTCAGAACTGAAAGCGGTGTTTCCAAGGCTGTGAGCGTTGGAGAAGCGTGGACTACTGTAATCGGTTTCACGATTCTTTATGCTATTCTTATTGTTTTCACCGTTCAATTATGGGTTAAATACGCCAAACATGACATGGAATTAGAAACAGAAACATCAAATAGTGAAGCATAGGAGGAAAGAAGATGGATTTAAACATACTTTGGTTTATACTAATAACCGTTCTGTTCATCGGATATTTCTTCCTTGAAGGATTCGATTACGGAGTCGGGATGTTACTTCCCTTTATGGGGAAAGATGATGCCGAAAGGCGTGCAATTATCAATACGATTGGACCTCACTGGGACGGAAATGAAGTTTGGCTGCTTACAGCGGGCGGAGCTTCGTTTGCTGCGTTTCCTAATTTCTACGCAACTTTGTTCAGCGGTTTTTATTTACCTTTATTCTTGATGTTAATCGGACTTATCGTAAGAGCGGTTGCTTTTGAATACAGAAGTAAGGAAGACAGCTTGAAGTGGCGTTTTAACTGGGACTGGATGATTTTTCTCGGAAGCTTTATTCCCGCATTGCTTTGGGGAGTAGCGGTTTCCAATTTGCTAATCGGAGTTCCGATTGATAACACAATGACTTACACCGGCGGATTTTTTAATCTGCTTAATCCTTATGCTTTGGTTGGCGGAATTACGTTTGTTGTGCTTTTCCTATTCCACGGATCATTATTCTTATCGCTTAAGTTAGGCGGAGAAATGATGGATAAGGCAAAAGAATCGGCAAACAAATATTGGATACCGGCAGTTGTTCTTGCAGTTGTTTTTGTCCTTTATACTTACTTTGTAGTTCCTTCATTTTCAGCCTCTGTACTCGCACTCTTGGCGGCTTTATTGGCTGCGGTAGCTTTAATTCTTGCGGGTGTTTATGCAAAAGGCGGAAAAATGGGATTAGCATTTATTATGTCGTCTCTTACGGTTGTATTCGTTACAATTATGGCTTTCGCCACATTGTATCCTAACTTAATGTATTCGTCCACTGATCCGGCAAACAATCTTACAATTTACAATGCTTCGGCATCTCCTTATACACTAACGGTTATGTCGTATGTCGCATTGATTTTAGTCCCGTTTGTTTTGGTTTATCAGACTTGGTCGTACATTGTATTTAAAAAGAGAATTACAAAGGATTCGGAAATGCTCTACTAATTTGTAGCCGTTTCCCTATTTGTTTTCAATCCCGAATATCGAAAAGGTGTTCGGGATTTTTTTTATTACGGAAACAACCGCCTAACTGCGATTTCGTCCCTACGGGACTAAAACATAAAAAATCGCTGAAGCTCTAAATTTGTAATAGGAATTAAGAGTATCTTATGAATTTTTAATAGTTTTTGGATCCAATGATTTCAAGCTATTCTGTTTTGCAAAATTCTGTAAAACCAAAAGCTCCTTAGGAGCGGAATGTTAATAGAAATCATTAAGTGAGAATCTTTAGCTCCGTAGGAGCGACATGTTTCAATGCCGATGAGGACGAAGCGCCGCGCACTAAGGAGAAAAGTAATGAAAGCTGAACGCTGTAAAACTGATTATCGGCTATTGCGTAGATTGCGTTAATAAATTACTGCGGATAAATATCCTACGACTTCTGAAAAATCCCGTGAAACTTCTCCGGAGTTTGTCCTAACTAAAACTTCGGCGTTTTCCTTCCCCGAATGCTTTAGCCCTTTCATCATCGCAACCATCGGACCGGCTCCGCACGCTTCACTCAATTTACGATTAATATCTTTGTAAAGTCCTTCGAAGTCGAAATTATTAATTCGTTTTTCAATCCTCGCGTCAAGTTTTTCCGCATAGCTTGCCGGATAGTAATGGGACAAATCGCTGCTTGCGACAATTAAAGTTTTTTCGTCGTAAATCTCCGAAATTTTATCGGCAAGTTCGTTAATGTAACCTTCCTTTTGGTCTCCCATAACGAGGGGAATCAATTTGAAATCACTCTTAAGCGCTCTTTGCAAAAATGGTAAATGTACTTCCAAGGCGTGTTCGTCTTTGTGCCCGTTTTCACTTTCAAAAAAATATCGGCTGTTAAAAACGAGTTCCTCTCTTTTCTCTTTATCGATATTTATTATTCCCAAGGGTGTTTCGTAGGCGTCTCCGTTGTAGATTGAAATACCGGGAAAATATTCTCGATGACTCGGTGAAATTACAACTACCGTATCGTAAGATTTATCGAGAACGGTTTTGTAGGCGTAGGCGGCGGCTTGTCCCGAATAAACATAACCCGCATGCGGTGCTATAATGCCGGCAATGTCGAGATTAAGCTTCTCATCCGAAACATCGGCATTCTTTAAAAGAAAATCCACCATATATTTTAACTCATCGGCATTAGCCGGATAGAACATTCCCGCTACCGCCGGTTTTCTTATTGTCATAGTAACTTCATCTCCTTTTCTGAAAAAACGATTGCCGTAAAAGCCGATAGGTTAAGCTGCTTTTCCCGCCAAAGGTTGGGCGGAAAGCCTCCTTTTTGGCAAAGCGCCGAAAGGAATTCTTCTTTATTCATGTTGTGTTCAATCGGAACCTGAGGAAGCAGCAGGGCTTTCCGTCCCGCTTCTTCTAAAATTAATCCGTGTTCTCCAACTTTTATTTCATCATAACTCTTCAGGGGGAAAGGTTCGGAAAGAACGGAAACTTCGATTTCAACTTTCGATAATTCCGGTTTAACTAACGCCGGAAACCTCGGGTCGCCGAAAGCAGCTTGTTTTGCAGCATCAATTACCGTTTCGTATAAAGGCATAAAGCCGATTATATACCCAATGCATCCGCGGAGATTATTGTTTTCGTTTAGCGTAACAAAAGCGCCCGCATTAGTTTTTAACGCCGGAAACTTTTCATAATCGGGCGCCGGAATTTCCACGGAATCATCAAACTCATGTTCAATAGCTTTTCTTGCTAACTTAAGAAGAAATATTTTAGTCTCTTTTGTTAATTCCATTTCTGTTTTCCCCAGTAAAGTTTATTGTGAAATCAAAACCGCAAAAAAATAATAGGAACTTTTGATAAA
>CAYLYR010000168.1:0-5475 GCA_964387835.1 uncultured Melioribacter sp. | reverse complement strand
GGTAGCCGGAATAGCGGAATATTAGGAGTTGAGTAGTTTCATTCATTTCTTTTAATTTTTTCGGAACTCCAACGGGAAATTTTTGTATTTTTTAGACTTAAATTAAAGGACACAATGAACGAAATAAATGAAAATGATAAAGCTCAATCCGGTATTTTCAGCGGTCCTCGCGGATTAGCCGTTAAAATTCTTAATCGGATTGATAAAACCGATGCTTATCTTGATAAGCTAATTGATTCTGAACTCAGGAACTCCTCTCTTTCCTCACAGGATAAAGCTCTGCTTTACGAACTGGTACACGGCGTAATCCGATGGATGATTCGCTTGGATTGGGTTTTAACCGGTTTTTATAAAGGGCAGTACGCAAAAAGTATTTCCGACATAAAAAATGCTTTGCGGGTTGCCGTTTATCAAATTCTTTTTCTCGATAGAATTCCCGAATATGCAATAGTGAATGACGCTGTAGAATATATAAAGAAAATGCAGGGACAGAAAGCGGCAAATTTAACAAACGCCGTATTGAGGAATATCATACGCAGCAAGGAAAAGATTAATTATGCCAAACCAGGGGATGATCCGGTTTATTATTTAAGCAATTATTATTCTCACCCGATTTGGATGGTGAAACGTTGGGTGAGACGTTACGGAAAGGAGTTTGCCGAGGAGCTGGTTATCGCAAATAACGAAAGGCCTAAATTAACATTAAGAGTTAATAATCTTATAAGTAACCCTTTTGAATTAAAAGAACTTTTGGGAAACGTAGGAATTGAGTTTGAAGAGACTAAATATTTACCCGGATACTTAAAATTGAAGTCGATGACAAACGTAGCCGACTGGGAATTTTTTAAGAAAGGATATTTTACGATTCAGGATGAAAGTACCGGGTTGCCCTGCTATTTATTGGCTCCTACGGAAAAAAGCCGCGTGTTGGATATGTGTTCTGCTCCGGGTGGAAAAACAGCGCTTCTTGCCGATTTAATGAACAACAAAGGGGAGATTGTAGCGCTCGATAAATATGAAAGCCGTCTCGATATTTTGAGAAAGAATTTGAAACGATTGAATATTGAAAACGTTACAACCGTAGCTGTTGATGCCCTTGAATTTGAAGACGAAGAGCTATTTGACAAAGTACTGGTAGATGCTCCGTGTTCCGGTTTGGGAACTCTGAAAAAGAAGCCTGATATTAAGTGGAAAAGAGAAATTAAGGATATTAAGAATCTGAATCCGCTGCAGATTGATTTGCTTCGTAAAGCCGGCGCTTTGGTTAAGCCGGGCGGCGATATTGTTTACAGCACATGTACAATTGAGCCGGAAGAAAACTTTGAGATTATTCAAACCTTCCTCGATGAAAATCTTGATTTTGAACTTGTTGATGCACGGACCGTTTTGCCTGACGAACTTGTTGGAAAATCGGGCTGCGTTGAAACATTTCCTAACCGCCATTTAATGGACGGTTCATTTGCTGCAAAATTAAAAAGAGTAAGATAACGGATAATATTATGTCAAATGAAATATTAAAAAAATTTGCTTCCGAACTAAAAGCCCAAAGGGAGGGCAAGGGACTAACGATTGACGAACTTCATGCTCATACGAGAATCGATAAGAAATTTTTAGAAGCAATTGAGGATGGAAATTTTTCCGTTTTGCCCGAAGTTTACGTGCGGGCTTTTATTAGAGAATATTCTGCTGAAATCGGTTTGGACCCTGAAGAGACACTTCGCAAATTCGACTTGGCAAAAGAGGGCTACAATTTTACTGAGAATGCGGCTATCGAGAAGGAGAAAAAGACGGAGATAGAAGTAAAGCAAGTTACTTCCGATAAGGCTTTCGTTGATTCTTCGGTTGAACGCGAAAAAGAAAAAAATATTCCAATGAAGCAACAAAATAGGAATATTTACCTTTACGCCATCGGCGGAGTTCTTCTTATCATTCTTTTATATCTTATTTTTTCACCTGCAGATAAAGAACAAATTGTGGTGGAAAGAAAGTATGCTCCGGATAGAGTTGAAAATCCGCAGCAAAACATTAAACCGAGAGAAGATGAAAAAATTGTAAAAGAAAATCCGTTTAATGTTGAGCTTTTAGGTTCCGATACCGTTTGGATTAGAGCGAAAATCGATAATTCCAAAACGGAAGAATTTACACTTGTTCCGAAAGTAAGCAGAATAATTTCCGTTAAAGATACTCTGAGATTGGTTATCGGAAACGCTGCCGGAGTAAAGGTGAACGTTAATAATAAACCGATTATCTTTTCCGGGAAAAAAGGGGAAGTAAGAAATCTAATTATCACAAGAAACGGTTTGGCTGGAAAATAAACAATAATTTTTATGGGTAGTGAAATTAAAGAACAAATCGATTGGTTAAGGAAGGAAATAGAGAAACACAACTATCTCTATTATGTGAAAGCACAACCGGAGATAAGTGATTATGAGTTTGACAACTTGCTTAAAAAACTTGAGAGATTAGAGAAAGACCATCCCGAATTTTTCTCCCCTTTTTCCCCAACGCAGCGGGTAGGCTCCGATTTAACAAAAGAGATGCCTCCCGTAACTCATAAAATTCCGATGCTGAGTTTAAGCAACACCTACAATTCCGAGGAACTTTACGAATTTGATAAAAGAGTAAAAAGCGGTTTGCCTGATAACGAAAAGGTTGAGTACGTAACCGAACTGAAAATAGACGGGCTTTCAATAGAAGTTCTTTATCGCAGCGGTTTGCTTGTACAAGCCTCTACGCGCGGCGATGGCGTTATTGGAGAAGATATTACAACTAACGCTAAAACAATTCGTTCGCTGCCGTTATCCGTTGACTATAGAAAGGTTAAAGAATTTGACTTGAGCGAGATTTTTGTTCGAGGAGAAGTTTTTATCAATAAAAAAGATTTTGAGGCGCTGAACAAGGAGCGTTTGGAACAGGGAGAAAAGTTATTCGCGAATCCTCGTAATTCGGCTTCCGGCTCATTAAAGCTGCAAGACCCGAAAATTGTTTCAAAACGCAAACTCGATATTTTTGTTTACTATCTTCTCTCCGACAGTATTGTTTTTAATTCACAATTTGAGAACTTACAAATATTAAGTAAACTCGGTTTTAAAGTTAATCCCAATTATCGTTTGAATAAGAACATTGATGAAGTTTTGGATTATTGTAAATATTGGGAGGAGAAAAGAAACGAACTTCCTTATGAAATAGATGGCGTTGTGATAAAGGTTAATTCCATTCGGCAGCAAAATATTTTAGGGAATGTAGCAAAATCTCCTCGTTGGGCTGTAGCGTATAAATTTAAGGCGGAACAAGCCGAAACCGTTATTGAAAAAATCAGTTGGCAAGTTGGAAGAACCGGAGTTGTAACGCCGGTAGCCGAATTAAAACCTGTTTTCTTGATGGGGTCAACAATCAGCCGTGCAACGCTTCACAATTTCGATGAGATAAAAAGGAAAGATATTAGAGAAGGAGATTTTGTAATTATTGAAAAAGGGGGGGATGTAATTCCCAAAGTAGTTCGGGTAGTACCGGAAAAACGTCCTCCGAATTCAGTTGCTGCAGACTTTCCGTTAGTCTGTCCCGCTTGCGGTGAACCCCTTTTCAATCCGGAAGATGAAGTCGGAATTTACTGTGAAAACTCCAAGTGCCCCGCGCGCATAAAAGGAAGCATTACGCATTTCAGTTCGAGACAAGCGATGGATATTGAAGGACTGGGTGAAGCGATTATTGAAGTTTTGGTTGATAAAAAATTACTTTCCGATTATGCCGATATTTACGAACTGAAGAATAAAGAAGAAGAATTAATTTCTCTGGAAAGATTCGGAAAGAAAAGCGTTGAAAATCTTTTTACGGCAATTGAAAAAAGTAAAGATAAGCCTTTCGAGAAAGTTTTGTTCTCGCTTGGGATTCGGTTCGTTGGCGCGGGAGTAGCCAAGAAACTTGCACGAGCATTTAAGTCATTGGATAATTTAATGGCTGCGGATGAGAAAAAAATTGAAAGCATTCCCGATATTGGACCGAGCATAAGCGGAAGTTTAAAAAGGTTCTTCTCGCTTCCACAAAATGTTGAAATTATAGAAAGATTAAAAAGTTACGGTTTGAATTTTGAGTCCGCCGAAGAAGGATTAGGCGAAGCGCTGTCGGGGAAAACTTTTGTCCTAACCGGCACTTTACCGAATCTCACAAGAGAAAAGGCTAAGGAGATTATTGAAAAAAACGGCGGGAAAGTTACATCGAGCGTCAGCAAAAAAACGAATTATATTCTTGCGGGAGAAAATCCCGGCTCCAAACTGGAAAAGGGAAAAGCCCTTGGAGTTGCTGTAATTGGCGAGGATGATTTGTTAAGGATGATTTCCGAATGAAATTTGTTGATAACGTTAAACTCCTTCTCGGAGAGAAATTATTAGAAAGGGAAATTAAGAAAACGGATGTTTCCCCCAAGAAATATTCCGAGGTTTTCGGGAATGCTATTGACGTTTCTTTTCTTCTTCCGGAAGATAATTTGTTTTTCAGCCCAGCCTTAGATGTGGCGCGATTTGTTAAAATTCATAAAAAAAATGTTACTTTAATTTTACCCGACCATAAGAAAAATTTGTTAGCTGATAGTTTCGATTATCAATTTGTAACTTATAATCAGACCTCGGTTTCACAGTTGGGAGTGGTTTCTTCGTCGTTCGGAGAAAATCTCAAAAAGAAGAGATTTGATATTTTCATTGACTTGACTTGTGAGGAGACATTGTTTTATCGCTCTCTTGCCTTGAATGTTGCAGCGGAAATAAAGATGGCTCTTTTCGGGAAGGAAAAATCGGAGAAGATATACAATCTTTTATTTGATGCGGATAAAACAAATTATGAAAAATCTTACAGGAATTTATTAAATTCACTACAAATGTTTTAAAATTAAGAGAACGCTATGGAAGAATATTTCAACTACGAGATTAAGAGAGAGGACGATTTGGTTATTTTCAAAATCACCGAATCGAGATTTGATTCTCAAATTGCCGGCTTGGTTAAGGGCGAGTTGACAATTTTACTTAATACGGAAGATGTTCGGAAATTGATATTCGACCTTTCGGATGTTGAATATTGCGATAGTTCAGGATTAAGCGCCATTTTGCTCGCATTCAGAATGCTTCGGAGTATGAACGGAAAATTGATAATTGCCGCTGCTCAAAAAAGCGTTCAAACTTTAATTGAAATTTCGCAGCTGGATAAAGTTTTAACGCTCACCGATACTGTTGATGCCGCTAAAAATCTGATTAATATAATTTGACGGAATCATTCCTTTGGAGCTTAACTACGCTGTAATTATTCTCTACCTTTTTTCTCTTCCCGTTATCGGGTATTTTACACGTCGAAAAGTAAAAACCGCAGAAGATTATTTCCTTGGAGCAAGAAAAATTCCTTGGTGGGCTGTGGCGTTTTCAATAGTTGCCGCAGAAACAAGTACGCTTACATTCATATCCGTTCCCGGCTTGTCGTACTTAACTAATT
>CAYLYR010000167.1:0-5495 GCA_964387835.1 uncultured Melioribacter sp. | reverse complement strand
CGTTAATTGCTTCATCTAAAAGCTTGAGAAATAAATCGAATCCAACCGTATTAATGGCGCCGCTTTGTTCCGTCCCGAGTAAATTCCCCGCGCCGCGAATTTCCAAATCACGCATCGATAAATTGAACCCTGCCCCGACATCGGTGTACTCCTCAATAGCCTGCAGACGGCGAACGGCTTTTTTTGTAATTGTTTTAAGGGAAGGAACAAGCAAATAAGCATAAGCTTGCTTTTCGGCACGCCCCACTCTGCCTCGCAGCTGATGGAGTTCCGCCAATCCGAATCTATCGGCGCGGTTAATAATAATAGTATTTACGTTCGGAATATCAATTCCCGATTCAATTATCTTCGTTGAAATAAGCATATCAAATTTTTTATTCATAAAATCGAAAATTACCTTTTCCAACTCCGCCGGTTTCATTTGTCCATGCGCTACTCTGAACGTAACCTCCGGAATATATTTTTTCAGGTAAGACGAAATTTTATAAATGGATTGAACTCTGTCGTGAACAAAATAAATTTGCCCTCCTCGCGCCAACTCTTTCAATATCCATTCACGAACTTTCTTAATATCAAAAATTTCGACTTTAGTAAAAATCGGTTGTCTGTTTGGCGGGGGTGTTGCAATAATAGATAAGTCCCGCGCTCCGAGAAGCGACATGTTCAGCGTGCGGGGAATAGGCGTTGCCGTAAGAGTAAGAGTGTCAACATTAGTCCGCAGCTTGCGCAGCTTTTCCTTTGCCATTACTCCGAAACGGTGTTCTTCGTCAATAATTAAAAGTCCCAAGTCCTTGAATCTAATATCTTTTGATATCAGCCGATGAGTTCCGATTACAACATCAACTTTTCCTTCCGATAAATCCTTAACGATTTCCGTTTGTCTTTTTTTGGGAATAAATCGCGACAGCGTTTCTACCCGCACCGGAAATGACGATAGCCTATCGCGGAAAGTGTTGTAATGCTGTTCGGCAAGGATAGTTGTCGGGACAAGGACAGCAACTTGCTTACCGTCGTTAACCGCTTTGAATGCGCTGCGGACGGCTACTTCGGTTTTTCCGAAACCGACATCGCCGCAAACCAATCTATCCATCGGGCTTGCGCTCTCCATGTCGGATTTTATCTCGTTTGTTACTTTAGTCTGGTCAGGTGTGTCCTCGTAAAAGAAGGATGCTTCCAATTCCATTTGCCAAACGGAATCCTCGGAAAAGCTGAATCCTTTTGCCGATTTCCTTTCGGCATATAATTTTATTAAATCCCTTGCGGCATCTTTAATTTTTTTCTTTACTTTGGATTTTGAAGTACGCCATTCCGAACTGCCTAATTTTGTGAGGCGCGGAGTAACTCCCTCTTTCGAGGAGAACTTTTTCACCAAACCTAAAAAATTAAGATTTACGAAAACCACGTCATCATCTGCGTAAACAATCTTTAACGATTCCTGCTCAATAGAACCGATATTTATTTTGGTTAAACCTTCATACCGTCCTATACCGAAAGTTTCATGAACTACAAAATCACCTTTTTTTAACGAGGCAAATTCTTTAGTGCGTGAACGTTTTCGTTTTTGCTTACTCGATATTTTAGTCCGGTACGGTTTCCCGAAAATCTTGTAATCCGAAAGAAGAATAATTTTATCCTCTGTTGAGATAAATCCGCTTTTTATCGGTAAAACGATAACGGAGATTTTCCCTTCGTCCATAGCAAAATTAATTTCTTCGGAGAGTTCTGAAAACAACTCCGTAAGTCGCGCTTGCTGAAGTTCATTTTCCGATGTAATTATTATTCTATATCCATTCTCGAGATTTTCTTTCAGAAAGCTTGTAAGTAATTTAAAATCAGAATTAAATGAGGGAGTTTTTTTGAATTGATGTTCAATTATCTTTTCTTTGCTTCCTAAGCCGGGTTCAATAATCCACCGCGCATTCTCATCGAATAGTTCGTCTATTGAGGAATAACGCGCCGTTCCGTCGTCAATCAAAACCTCAGCTTCTTCAACTGCGGCAGCATTGTTAAAGATTTCTCTCTTTAATTCCTCGTCAATCTCTTCTTCTTCATTCAGTTTATAATCCGATTGTAGCAGTTTTTTTTTCGGTTTGTTAAAGGAAAAAATCAATTCGGTTTCCGAAGCAAACAAAAGAGGATTCGACAAATAATCGAAAATTTTAGCGGATAACTCTTCTTTTTCGTTGTTTAATCCGGGAGATAAAATAACCTTGTCGGAAACACCGAGCGAACGTTGGCTGTCGGGATCGAAAAAACGAATGCTTTCAACTAAATCCCCGTTGAACTCAACACGCGCGGGATTTTTTTCACTGAATGACCAGAAATCGATAATAGCACCGCGCATTGCATAACTGCCGGGAATCTCAACGTAATCCTCCCGCCCATAACCGAACATATTCAAATATTCAAGAAACTCATCGTAATCGATTTCCATTCCCGATTCAATTGTAAGTGAATTACTTTTTACAACATCCTTCGGCGGGAACGAAACTTTCAGAATATCGTATGTTGCAAGGAGAATGAAACTTTTGAGAGTTGTTAGTCTTGTGATTTTTTCAAGAATCGTTGATTCGGAATATTCATCAAAAATAATTTTAGGCGATTTAACACCTAATATTTCAAGCTCGACGTTTGTTTCGTAAAGAAGCGTTTTATCCTCAAAAAGAATAATAATTTGTTCTTCTTTCTTTTCCAACTCCTTTACACATAATGAAATCAGCGAACCGGGCAGGGGTTTTAAATATACTTTTCCCTTTGCTTTCAATTCTGAAATGCTTTTAATCAACTTTTTAAAAGCCGGGCTGTTTGTTATTTTACTTGACACTTTACTATTTGAAAATAATTAATTTGTAAAGATATGTAAAACAAATTACCTATTCATCTAATATCAATAAAGTACGGAGTTATATTATCTAATCTTAAGTATGAAAATTATTCCGGAGAAAAAATATTTTTTAAGAAATAAAATTTTAAAATGAAAAAGGCCGACAAATCAGCCGGCCGATTTCTTAGAGGGGGATGGAAATTTATTTGTAAAATTTATATCTGTTATCAACAATATTGGCTTCTTCTTTTATAGATTTCAGCCAGCCGTTCAAAAACTCACGCTGTTTTGTTCTCATTAAATTATTGAAAACGGAGCTTCTCTGAATTGAGTAAGCGTTTGAATCGAAAGGAGTTCGCTGAACAACTTTAACAAGATAGCTTGCGCGATTACCTTTCAAAGGCTCGGAAAGTTTGTTTAAAGGCGCCGTAAGAGCATATTCCGAGAATGCATATTCACGTCCGATTGTCGGAATGTTTTTACCCGGTTTGATGTTGCTTACTTTACCGACTTTAGCGGCGGACCATACTGTTTTTGCTAAGTTCAAATTATCGCTCGTTCCAATCTTGTTACGGATTTTTTTAGCAATCTCAAAAGATTTTTCCAACTTTAGATTAATTAAAGCCATTCGTTTAATTTGCGGCTCAACTTCTTTAAACGGTCTTGCGCCGGCGTCAATTTTTTCAGCGACCTTAAATACAACGTATCCGTTAGGAAGTCTGAAAACATCGCTAACGGTTCCTACATCGTTATTAAATGCGAATTGTATAATAGAGCCGTTCGAGCCTAAACCGGGAATGGTTTTTGCCTCTTTTGTGAAAGGACGGGAGAGAACAATTTTATATTTAACAAGTTTAGCTTCGTTGTCAAAATCATTCTTCTTGGCAAGATAAGCAAAATCACTCGCCTTGTTGTAGATGTTGTCCTGAGTAGTGGGAGAAGGCTTCATCTCGTTAACGATTTTTTCAACAACGAAATTCTTCTTTAATTTTCCCGTTACTTTAATTACGTGGTAACCGAATCTTGTTTTGATTGGTTTTAACACTCTTCCGACTCTACCTGAGAAAGCAGCCTTCTCAAAAGGTTTAACCATTTGCCCTTTTGAAAACCAGCCTAAATCTCCTCCGCGCACAGCACTTCCCGGATCTTGAGATTTTTCCCTTGCAAGTTTTGCAAAATCGGCTCCATTCCTCAATTGTTTGTAAATGGCATAAGCTTCTTTTTTAGCTTCGTTTTCTTTACCTGGAAGAGTTTTAATCAAAATATGTGAAGCGCGAACAACAGGTTCTTTTGCTTTAACAGTATTAATTAAATGATAAACAACCGCTCCTTCTCTTGTAAGTATCGGACCGATAATGCTTCCTTTTTTCGCCTTCATAATTGCTTGCTGAACTTCAGGCGCAATTTTTGTAATCGCAGCCGTATCAAGCGAATAAGGTTTTTCGGAGTAGATATTTACATAAGTTTTAAAAGATGTTGTATCCTTGTGCATCTTTGTTACAAGGGAAGAAAGGCTGGAAAGAATTTCGGTGGTATCGTCTTTCGACGGTTTTAACCGGAAAAAGACATATGCAATTTTCCTTTGAGCCGGATGATGAAATTTATGAATATTTTTCGAATAATAATCCTTTTCATATTCAGGAGTTAACTTAACCATTGAATCCGGAACGGAAGAAAAAGGAACCGCAACATAATCGGCAGCCATTGTAGTATTATTATCAATGAAGTTTTGTTTTACTTCTCCTTCGCTAACATTAACAGCCGCATAAAGATAATCGGTTAACTTCTGTTGCTTCATCTGTCTCCGAACCATATCTTCAAGCTGCAGAACGGCATCCTTATTTTTCGGATCTCTGATTGCCCGGTCGTACGCTTGGCGATTGAAAGCGCCGGTTGAATCCCTAAAATATTGCTGCACAAACTGCGGGGGATTCGGTCCTAACAGCTGGTCGGCAATTTCTTGGTCGGTAACATTAATTCCGAATTCTTTAATTTTTTTATCGATTAACATTTCGTTAATCATTGCGTTCCAAACTTGGTCGCGGAAGTCTGCCATTTGGCTTTCTTCAATTTTGCGTCCCTGTTTTTCCATATTTGTTCTTTCAAATTCAACACGTTTTGCAAAATCCTGATACGAAATTTCTTTTCCGTCAACAGAACCGACTACTCTGCTTTGGTTTCTAAAAATCTCGGTAATCTTTGCATCGGACAATACCATAAATAAAATAAACAATGCGCCGACAGTTACAATAAACCAGGGCGCAAGATTACGCATCCGAGCCATCATTCCCATAATTAAAATACTCCTGTTATTAAATAAATCTCAATAAAAAATACGAATTTTAAATTTAGAGAAGGAAAAAGATAAAAGCAATTTTTTTAGTACGTTTATTTTTTTTGATTTTTTTATATGCTTCAAAAAAGCGGGAGAAAATTTTTCATCTTCTCCCTAAAAAAAATTTTATTTCATCAAAATCATTTTCTTTGTAGCAATATAATCTCCCGCGTAAATTCTGTAGAAATAAATTCCGGTTGGTAAATTGCTTGCATTGAATTTTATGGAATAATTCCCGGGAGATTGTTTTTTGTTTACAAGCGTGGTAATTTCTCGTCCCAAAACATCATATATCTTCAATTGTACAGACAAGGCATGCCTTGTCCCAACAGAAGG
>CAYLYR010000166.1:0-5506 GCA_964387835.1 uncultured Melioribacter sp. | reverse complement strand
GAGTATTCACTTGGAGCCGTTACCCAATCCAATCTGTTTGTGATTTCATCAGGTTTGTTGCTCCAAAGAGTGAAATCCTTAGAAAGAATTCTTTGAGAAAAATTTTCTTTTTCCAAGCTGGAAATAATTTTATTGAATTTATCATGATTATCGTGAAGATATTTTATGAGCTTCATTTTAAACCTCAATTCTGTTTGAATTAATATTCAAATCTAATAAAAAGAAATAAAAAAAGCCGCTCCCAATTGAGAGCGGCTAAATGATTAAGAATGAAAATCTTTAATTTATTTCATTAAGATTAACTTCTTGGCGTTCATAAATGTCGAACCGTTATTTCCTTCGGCTCTGATAGCATAGAAATAAATTCCGCTTGTTAATCTCGAAGCATCGAATTTAATTCTGTGTACGCCTGCATTCATTTCCCCGTTAACCAATGTAGTAATCTCACGTCCGAGAATATCAAAGACTTTGATTGTTACTTTGGCAGTAACAGGCAACGAATATGAAATAACCGTTGTCGGGTTGAACGGGTTAGGATAGTTCTGAGCTAAATCATATTTAGCAGGAATCGGATTTACATCATCGTTTACGTTATCAATAACTCCAAGATGAACCGGAACGTCCGTAACCGGATTTTGAGGATCATTTGTACCTACATGGAGCACAGCCGTATAATCTCCGGTTTCCAGTGAAGTAGCGTCAAAGCCGATTGTTACGTCGCCGGAAGCTCCGGCTGCAACAACGCCTTGCGCAGGATCTACGGATAACCAGGATGTACCGCCGAGATAAAGAACCGCGTTATGGAACAGCGTTCCCAAATCGGAAGTAAATGCACTGTTTCCGGTTATTCCAATCAAGTTAAATCCTATTACATTATCGTTGTATGCGATCATAGGTTGACCATCGCTCCAATCCGCCAATAAAACGGCATCAGCGGCAAGAGAAGGATCTTGATGACCCCAGTTATCGTTAATAGCGTTAACATCTGTCATAATAGGATTCAGAGGATCGTAAACGGTTCCTAAGGTTGCTTCACCCCAAATGTCTTGGGTAGTACCGGTAAATGGTCCGTAACCTTCGGTTATGAAACGTCCGCTCATTCCCCATTCGTCATAGCTGTATGTGTACATATTCACTATTACTTTACCGCCTGCATCAATATAATCGGCAAGCAAATTACCGATTGTTTCAGCGTCTGTTCCGGCTGACGACCACTTAAAGTCGTTTTGTACCATAACAACCGGATAGGGAAGAAGATCTTCAAGTGTAATAGTTCCGAATTGATCTAACGGGAAATGAGTCATTTCTATATCATCAAACGAACTCATCGTCGAAATTAAATCGGAAATATGTTCATCGTCATCGGGAGAGAGAATTAACAACTGAACTGCGCTGTTCGGATTCTCCAATCCCTTGTTGATTGTGATATTCCTTGATTCAACATCGTTTGTTATATTCTTCTTAGCAACGGGGTTTGAAACTGCATTTACTGCAGGAAGAGTAATATTAACGGTAGCGGATGATTTTTTCAATATGTCATAAGAAATATCGTAATTTAAATCGCTGCCGCCTGTGTTTGTAATTGTTAATGTTTTAATGCTTGTTTGTCCGGCTTCAATAGCTTCGTCAATTGAAGAAGGACTAACGCCCGCTACAGGAGGAAGTTCTACGACTGCAGACATCGGCACAACCAATGTTCCGTTTACAGTTGAGTTCGATGTGATTGTCAAATCGCCAGTAATATTACCGACTGTTGTTGAAAGTACGGTAACGGGAACGTCTATTGAAGCTCCGCTGCTGATTGTAACAGGTAAAGTAACGGTAGCGTAGAAGTCCGGATTTCCGGAAGTAATATCGCTAACGGTTAAATCATCTGTTCCGGTATTCGAGATAACAAGATCTTTTGTCATCGGGTAGCCGGAGTAAACAGTTTCGAAATCTAAAGCTTCCGGTACAACTTCAATATTCGGAGCGCCCGTAACGTGCATTGATGCGGCAACAACCGCAACAGGCGTAACAGGATCATTACTGTTAATATTAATATTAGCGGCATAATCTCCGCCTACCATTCCGTTGGCATCAAATGTTACATCTACGCTAACAGAGCTTCCTGAAGGAAGAGTTCCTTCCATCGGATTAACAACGAGCCAATTACCGGTTCCGGCTCCGAAGAAGCTTAACATATCGAATTCAGCGGTTCCGTCACCGAGAGTGCCGATAAGTGTTGTGTTTCCGGTTTCGGTGTCGGCTACACGGAGTTCAGGTTGACTTGTTGCATTGTTATAAGCGGATAGGTAAAGAACTCCGGTGTTGTGATCAAAGCCCATACCTTGAGCATAGTTCGCATCGAATCCGATTGAACCGAGTTCGGTTCCGGCTCCGGTTGCAGGATCAACGGCGAACAAGACGTCAGTTGTAATATCAAGTGCGAATAATTGACCGTCATCGTTTGCTGCAAGCGCTATTACAATTCCGTCTTCAATTGTACCGACTTCAGTAACAGCAGCTGTTGTTACATCAAGTGTGTAAAGTACTGATGCAGAGCCATATGCAACAACGTAGCAAGCATCATCTGTAAATGCCATTCCGGTAGCGACTGCGCCGCTCGGAAGTCCGGTTACAGCTCCCAAATCGGTTGCAGTGCTATTCTCAATATCAAGTTTGTAAAGATGACCGCTGTCATAGTCGATTCCGTACGCAGTATTTGGTTCGGAATGACTAATTGCGCCTGCAAACAGATTTGTTATGTCAAATAAATCCGTTGTGGCTGCGGGATTATTCATATCGACAGTTTGATATTTTGCATTCATTATGTCGGCTACGTAACCTAAGTCGTCATCCTTCGTTGCATTAGGATTATTAACGGCTCTATTGTGTTTCGGCGCAGGCATATATGTAGTTGCCGCTTTTCCGCGCGGGAAATTACCATCGCTTTTCTTCAAATGAACTTTGGTAATTCTCGGATGAAGAGGAGCTGTAGTCTGTTCGATATTAATCGAATATACAAGATCAGCTTCGCCTGTATTACTAATTGTGAATTGTTGTGTATCCGATTGTCCTGTAACCAAATCGGCGCTAAGCGATGTAGGTGTAACTCCGATAACGGGAGGATTAACCGCAGTACCGCTTAATGCTACCGTGTAAGTACCTTCATCAGGATCATCACTTATAATTGTCAAAGTTCCCAAGTCAGCTTGAGCAGCAGTCGGCGCGTAATAAACTACGGCGTCAACCGAAGCGCCGGGAGCTAAAGTAGTGTTAATATTATCAACTGTAAATACGGAGTTATCTGTTGTAACGGAAGAAATTGCCAAATCATCCGTGCCCATATTTGAGATAGAAACAATTGCGCTATCCGTTCCGTTAACAAATACTTGTCCGTAATCAATAGTATCCGGCGTTACCGAAATGTCTTGAACGCCTGTAACATTAAACGTACAAGCTACGGCAGGAGAAGGATTCAACGGATCGTTATTATTGATAACGATATTAGCATTGTAAGTTCCTCCGAACATGCCGGCAGCATTAAACGTTACGTTGTGAGTTTGGCTAGAACCGTTCTGCAGTGTTCCGTCAAGAGGATTAACGGCAAGCCAAGCAGAACCGCCGGAAAGAGTTACATCGTCAATCTCAGCGTACCATTGCCATGGAGAAGATGCGGTTGTATAATAGTGCCATCTCAGAGTAATATTTGCAGTTCCTGCAGGAATTACATCATCCAAGAGTATTGAAACGGCTTCACCGGCTCCGTGAAGGGTGCCATGGTCTTCATTCCAACTCATCACGTTTGTCCAAGTCGTTCCGCCGTCGAAGCTTGCATCCAAGTCTAAGAAGTCACCTGAACCTAAGGCTTGGAAGTTAGCATTGTAGGACAAGTATAAATCTTGTCTTCCCATTATGTTAATTTGAGGCGTCCAAAGCTCGGCGTCAAACGGACCTGCAACCGCATCACTGCTGACGCAAGCCGCTTCGCCTGTTCCGCCGGTGTAATTACCTTCACCGTAATCAGTGTTGGTTTTCCAGTCGATACCTGAACCAGCATTATCAACATTTGTCCACTCTGCAGGAGGAACGCCGTCTTCAAAATGCTCTTCAAGAATAACTTCATCCTTGGAAGCAAGAGCATAGAGTGTGCGGTATTTTCCATTGCCGACTACGTTTTTATCTTTTCTTGTTTTTTCAATTTGTTTTTGTGTAAGCGCTTTCGGCCAAACTTGTTGAGAGCCGGGATATTCAATGCTTACCATATATTGCAACATACTTGTTGCAGTACTGACATTGCTTACGGTAAATGTTGTGTCTTTAGTTTGTCCGGTTAATAAGTCCGCCGATAGGGTTAACGGCTGAACGTCAACTACAGGAGAATCGGAACCGAAACCGAACATGTAAACCGTAATTGTAGGTTCATCCGGATCATCGGATGCAATTGTAAGTGTGCCGTTGTCAGTTCCCGTAACGGAAGGAGTAAAGTAAACCATTACATCTTTTTGTTCTCCGGCTGCAAGACTTAAGTTGTTATCGCTAACCGTATAATCTGTGTTGTCGGTGGTAATTGCCGTTACGTGTAATGTATCCGTACCGTCGTTTACAATATTAACGATTGCGCTATCGGTCTGGTTCACAAACAATGTTCCGTAATTAATGGAATCAGGAGTAACGGTAATATTCTGAACTCCCGTAACGTCCAATGTACAAGCTACAGGTATTGTCGGGTTTGCAGGATCATTACTTGTAACGACTACGTTTGCATTGTATGTTCCGCCCATTAATCCTGAGGCGCTGAAAATAACGTTTTCGTCGGTCATATCGCCGGGGGCAACTGTTCCGTCAAGAGGATTAACAGTTAACCAAGCAGAACCGCCCGAAAGAGTTACATCATCAATTTCGGCATACCATTGCCAAGGTGAAGATGCTGTTGTGTAATAATGCCATCTTAAAATTATGTTGGAAGTGCCGCTTGGAAGCACATCATCCAAAAGAATGGAAACCGCTTCTCCTTCACCGTGAAGGGCGCCATGGTCTTCATTCCAGCTCATAATTGTATTCCAAGTAGTTCCTCCGTCGTAACTTGCATCCAAGTCCAAAAAATCATCTGAACCTAAGGCTTGGAAGTTAGCATTGTAGGACAAGTATAAATCTTGTCTTCCCATTATGTTAATTTGAGGCGTCCAAAGCTCGGCGTCAAACGGACCTGCAACCGCATCACTGCTGACGCAAGCCGCTTCGCCTGTTCCGCCTGTGTAGTTACCTTCACCGTAATCAGTGTTGGTTTTCCATGTAATGTCCGAACCGGCATTGTCAACAACAGTCCAATCTGCAGGAGGAACACCGTTTTCAAAATGTTCTTCTAAAACTACTTCATCCTTTGATGCAAGCGCATAGAGAGTTTGATATTTTCCGTTTCCTACAATATTAATATCGCTATTCTTTTTTGCCTCTTGTCGCGGAGTAAGATTTACATTATCCGCCTTTTGTCCCGCATCTTGACTTTCCACAACATAATTCC
>CAYLYR010000165.1:0-5631 GCA_964387835.1 uncultured Melioribacter sp. | reverse complement strand
GCTAAGAGAAAATATTTTATAAAAATAAATGATATGCAACACCAGCTGCCAACATCGTCCATAAGCAATGCCGGGTAAAGCGCTGTAAATGAACAGAAGCAGACTAAATCCGCAGGTTTAATTTACATTTAATCAGCCTTTAAAACTCAACAGAGCTTTTCTTATCCTTTCCAGCCCTTCTCGCAGTTCGTTTTCCGGACCGCAAAAACTTATTCGTAAATATCCGTCGATTCCGAATTCCTTACCCGGAACGGTAACGACTTCCGCCTCTTCAATAAGATAATCAGCGAGCTTGTGAGAATCTTTTTCGTAGTAGGAAAAATCCGCGAAGGAGTAGAAAGTGCTTTCGGGTGTATTAAATTTCACTTCCGGAATTTTGCTTAATCCTTCTACGAGTATATCCCGCTTTCGTTTGAGCGAATTTTTCAACTCCTCTATGTCGCTATCTCCGCCTTGAATTGCGCCGACCGCCGCCGCTTGAGATAAAGAAGAAGGGCATGAAGTTTCGTGTCCCTGTAAACGCGTCATCGCCGCAATCAATTCTTCGGCTCCAACTCCCCAGCCGATTCTGAAGCCCGTCATTGCGTATTGCTTGGAAACGCCGTTAACCACCAAGATTGGGGACTCATTTATTCCTTTTTTCGTAAAGTCGAAAATGTTAGGAGCTTCACTTTCCCAAAATGTAAGTTCGCGGTAAATCTCATCCGAAATTAAAAAGATTCCTTTTTCCTCGGCAAAACGGACGAGATTTTTTAGGAAATCCTCTCTGTAGATTTGCCCCGAAGGATTGTTCGGGGAATTGATTAAAATTACTTTTGTTTTTTCGGTTACTTGTGAAGAAATATCCTCCAAGGTAAGCTGAAAATCGGAATTTTTCGGGAAGACCGGCTTGGGAATTCCTCCCGCGATCTTTACCATATCGGGATAACTTACCCAATATGGCGCAGGAAAAATAACTTCGTCTCCGGCATCAACCATTGCCTGCAGCGCAACCATCAAAGTCTGTTTAGCTCCGGAGGAAACAATTATATTCCCCGGCGCAATTGACTTGCCGTAATATTTTTTCGTATAATCGATTACGGCGCCTTTCATTTCCGGAGCGCCGGCAACAGGCGTATATCTTACAACACGGCTATCAAGCATCTCATGCGCTTTATCAGCCGCCGCTTGCGGAATTACACTTTTCGGTTCTCCCCCGCCGAGATGGATTACGTTCTTTCCTTCCCGCTTCATCTTGGCGGCTTTTGTATTTAAAGTTAATGTTGCCGAGGGTCTGATTTTATGTGAAAGTTTACTTAATTTCATTTTTTATTCCTGATAATTTTGAAAATGAGAATGGAATTTTTTAAGCGTTTGGTTACTCTTGCCTTATCTCTGTAATATCTAATTTTTGAAGGGAACACAAAAAAGTCATTGTCAATAATCTGGTAACCGTCAACATCCTGATCCCTAAGAAAAACATAAGCGGTATCTCCCGGATTTATTGTAACATTTTGAGAATAACCTTTCGCGGTAAAACTGTTTTTTGTTAAAGGAATCGCAATTGCATCGCCGCTTTTTAATGTAATCAGTCCGTAAATATCGGGCTTTTCACCATAATCCCAATCTCTTCGGTCGGAATCTTTTCTGTTAACTTTTACGGTTACGGTAACTTCCTTAATATTGCCGTTGTGTTCGGTTTGCCGCAACGCTTTATCTTCTTGTTTAAGAGCGGCAACATCACTCCTAAGCTTATTCCTTTTTTTTGTCAGTTCGCTGCGCTGCCGCAGCACGTCCGATTTTGTCGCTTCTTTTTTGTTATTTCCACAACCAAAAAGGAAAACGCCTAACAAAATTGAAATCGATATAATTAATATTTTTCTTTTCATAATTTTCTCATAAATAATTAAGTAATATACAAAAGTTCCTTAATCATTTTCACGTTTTAGATAGACAATATTTTCTCTTCTGACAATAACCGAAAAAATATCTTCGCTATGCGAAACGAGTAAGTAAGTTTTACCTTTTTTTAAATTTTTACGAATTATCTTAATAACAGTCTCCACGCCGGATAAATCCATTCCGTTTGTAGGCTCGTCGAGCATTGTAACATCCGCATCGGCAAGGAAAGCCCGAAGCAAATTTATTTTTTGTTTTTCGCCTCCGCTCAACGACTTAATTTTTTTCCCGAGAAGCTGTTCAATATTACTTCCGGGGAACAGCTCTCTCAGTTCTTCGGTAAATTCCGCCTCCGATTTTCCCATTATCTCGAGTGTTGAAGCAACGGTTGCATTCGGGTTTAAGCATTCGTCGGCATGCTGAAAAGCCATGGTTATTCTCCTGCCCCAAATTTCTTTCGAGAAAAACGTTGTCGGCTTTTTGCCCGTAACTTTCACTCCGTTTATTTCATATTCAAAGTCGGCTTTAATCAAGCCGAGCAATATTTTTCCTACGGTTGTTTTTCCCGTTCCGCTCGGCGCTTTCAGATAAACAATCTCCCCTTTTCTTAAAACCAAGTCGGTAACGTTCATTAGTTTTTTATCGGAATAAAATCCGAGGATACCGTTAAAAACTTTAATTCCGGTTTTTACTCTAAGAATAGTCTCACTTCCCGCGGGAGGTTTTTTCTTTCTCTTCTCCTTGATAATCCATGTAAAATATTCATCTTCCGAAAAAAGACGCTGCTTAATTCTGCCGCCTTCTAAAAATAATTCATGATAAGCAAAATTATCCTCAAGCGAGGAAAAGGATTTTTTCAGCATACTCAAAACGGAATAATCGTGAGTAATAATCAATATTGTAGGGCGGTTTTTAACGTAATAAAACAGAAGCAGCTTAATAAGAAGATTTCTCTTTTCCACATCGAGGTGTCCGGTCGGCTCATCAAAAACAAAGAGTGCGTTCCACGATGTTCCTCTTACCAATTTACTTATTTTGATTAATCCCATGGCATTTAAAAACCGCTGTTTTTCCCCTCCGCTCGGACGAAACGGCTTGGGATAGATTTCAAGAAGTCTGTTTAATTCATCTTCATTTAATTCCGGAAACAATTCTCTTAAGATATTTATTATTTCATCGCTATCTCCGAGGCTTCCTTCTACGAGTTGTTCCTCAATTTTTCTTACGGGAGAAAGATGGGCGGAAGGTTCTTGAAACACATAAAAACTTTTATCAATAATATCTTTTACTCCGGGCAGAGTAAGATATTTTTCGTACGGCTCGTTATCGATGGTTACAACGTATTCTTCCTCTTTCAGTAAACCGAGGAGGGCTTTGGAGATAAGTGTTTTCCCGATTCCGGATTCGCCGAAAAGAAAATTTATTTTATTATTTTCAATCTTTAGAGAATCAACACTTATCTGCGGTCCTCTTCTAATTGCAATATCTACTTTCAGTTTCATCAGTTTAATTTTTTCCTTTTTATTAAACCGTTTGAAATTTTATAAGAGGAAACAAGGGTAAAGATTAACACAAATGCAGTTGAAACTCCCTGCAGATGTTTAGTAACCAATTCCGAGATGTAGAGCGGATTGGTTAGCAAATTTCCCATTGCAAGAATATCTTGTTTGCTGTCGAGATTTCCCAATAAACTTCCGAGAGTTCCGGGTAAATTACTTAATGCAATATTGGATGTTAATCCCACCGAAACAATAAAATCGACGCTGCAGATTAAAAAGATTGTTGAAGCAAAAATGTTTACGCCTTTATTTATCAGATAGGCGAGGCTGTTGCTCCATAAAATTTCTCTATTTATTATTTTGTTTTCATCTATCCCGAGTACGAGCATCGCATTGTAAAAATCCGATTTTTGAAAATGGCTGATTCTGTTTTCCATCTCTTCAACTACTTCATTTAAAAACGCAAACGAAATAATAAAGATGAGAAAAAGAATAAGTGAAAAACCGGAGAGATTAACAATAATAATTGCAAAGAAATATGCGAGTAACACCCAAATTACCTGGGGAATCGATTCGAGAAAATCCAATGCCAAATCAAGCGCATACGCGGCGACAGTTAAATTTCTGCGGAGGAAGAAATGTTTAAGCAGCACAATTCCCCAAGCCGATAAAAAGGAAAAGACAACTGTAAGCAAAGCCATGAAAAAAGTGTTTATTGTGCTGATAATCAGAGCTTTCAAAGCGGGAGAGTTAAGGAAAAATAAATCCCAAATCAATAAAATCAATAGTCCGGTAATAAAAATGAAAAGCCATAACTTATCCTGCTCTTCAAAAAGATCGGAGAAAAATCCAGCTATTTTGCCGTAATATTTAGTTATCATATTTGCCTTCCAATTTAAGGGAATACAAATCGATAATAACATCAATAATCTTAACTGCAAGAAAAATTAAAAATAGGATAAAAAATAGGATGTCGTATTCTTTGAAAAGAAAGGATTGAAGCATTTCGTAAAATAAGCCCGATTGTATGTTCAACGCCATTCCGATAATTATCAATCCGGTAATTACAAAGCGGCTTATCTGCTTAAATGAGCCGACAAACTGCAGATGAGCCGATTCAAATATTTGAGCAAAAATCGTCTCTCCGAAATCGATTTTTATTTTCATAGATGAATTAATGAACTCCCGAATTTCATGATTTTCAAACATCGGCAAATTCTTTACGTGCAGCGTTTCGACATATCCGCGTTTACTTTCGGAAATTAGGAGTTGAAAAAATCTGTTAATTCCGGCTATTAAAACGCCGTTGGTAAATACTCCGAAAAGAATAATCCAAATAAACGTGGTGTTCTCGGCATTGAATTTAAAAATATATGCGATAACATAAACGGGAGAAAAAAATATGAAGTATGCTGAAAACCGACCGACCGCACCGATAAACAATAGAAGTAATTCTTTGAGATTTATCTTATCCGGGACAAAGCGCTTTTTCCTCTCGGCAAAAAACCTCACAATTAGAATATGAAAATTATTCTTCCTCTCCTTTTCCAAAAAGAATTTAAGGGAAGCTAACTTTTCGGAAAGGTAGAAAATCAGAACTTCTACAATTATAAAAACAAGAATAAACTTCATGAATTTCCACAAAATTATTGAAACGGTTTCAACGGAGAGAGTTTTCTTATTCGAACCGGTTTTAAGCTCTTTTTCAGTAAACCGCTTTTCAACGAACTCCTTTAAATTCGATATTAAAAAATCTCTTTTTTCCTTCTCCGATGAAAAATAATTTGTAACGGCGTCTTCAAATATTTCTCTATCGTAACGGCTGTTAATATCTAATCCCGAATTTTTG
The DNA here is from genome assembly GCA_964387835.1 of uncultured Melioribacter sp. Taxonomy (GTDB): domain Bacteria; phylum Bacteroidota; class Ignavibacteria; order Ignavibacteriales; family Melioribacteraceae; genus WGAL01. The sequence goes on along the minus strand of CAYLYR010000165.1, from coordinate 405 downwards.
AAAAGAGAAATTACCTCTTCGTATTTTTCCGTTGTGTTGTGATGTTTAATATTTGAAAAAGAAATAATAAGCAGCAAACTGCCGAAAATCAGCAGTCCCGACAAATGGCGCACTATTTTGCTCTTTATACTCTTATTCATAAATAAATTCAATTAACTAAGTAACATAATAAAAGTAAACAATAACTGAAAAGGGAAAAAGAGGATCAAAGGTTAAAAGGTTAAGAGATTCAAAGATAATAGTCAAAAATAAAACTTCGCCGCCGCAAGCGATGTCTTGTAATTACGGAATTTTTATTTTTTTTCTTTCATTCCGAACGAATCAAAGTGAAATGAGAATCCGCCCAATGGATAAATCCATTGGTTAACGGAAAATAGCCGACTACCGTGATTAACTATTCCAAGC
>CAYLYR010000164.1:0-5661 GCA_964387835.1 uncultured Melioribacter sp. | reverse complement strand
AATGGGATTTTTTTCATGTAAATATTTTTCAGCGACTTTTCTAACATTTGCAAGTTTTACATTTTTCAATTCGTCTAGGAATTTTTCATCGGCTTTATAATCTTTGGTAAAATAGAAAGATTTGCAGAGATAAAATCCTTGGTTGATGCTCGAAAGTCTTCTGAACAACATCCTTCCGAGATACATGTTCAGCCGTTTGGTCATTTCCTCTTCGGTGATTTTGCCGAGATAATCCGTTGTGAACTTTTCCGGAAATTGCTTTATTAGTTTATCGACATTCTCAACTCGCGTTCCCATGTTAATGTAGAACATTGCTTTATTCCCAAGCGTTTCAACGCCTGCGCCCATGTTGTAGGCAAGCCCTTGTGTTTCCCTAATATCAAATACTATCTTATCACTTAAAATTAATGAAAGAACTTTTAGAGCCGCTTTCTCGTTTGAAAGAACGTTCTTTTGAAAGCCGTAATAGAGATAAGCTCTTTTGGCATTGAGCTTCTTTGTGATTGTTTTCGGCGCATCGATTGTTTTAAAGGTAACTTTTTGCGGTTGAGTTGTTATAATATCTTTCGGAGCGCTTTTCCTAAAATCGGAGAAAACGGACTCTACGGTCTTGCCGTTACCTGCGGAAACTACCGCTGCAACCATGTTTTCGGGATTAAAGTATCTTTCCCCGAATTGTAAAAGTGATTTGTAAGTAAGCTGAGTGTGTGATTGCTTTGAGTTTTTGTTGTAAATAACGCTATCGAGAAGTGCATTAAAAACCGACTTTGCTCGGTTTGTGTGTTTCATCATCTGCGAACGACGTAACGATGAAAGAGCATTTTTAAACTCTTTTTCGGTAGGGACAAAATTAAGCATTTCATTCTTCAGAAAATTAAGCGCTTCCGTTAAGTTATCGCTCAAGCCTTCGGCGCGTATGTAACCGAACTCAGGGCTAAGATAAATATTATCCATAGGAATGAAGGGATTATCATTAACCGTAAAGACAAAACCGAATTTTGCTGCATTCCCTTCGGCTGCATCGGCTTTTATCTTTTCACCGAAAGCTTCATGCCAAACATAAGCGGCGTTAGCTCCGTATTTTGCTTCATATTCCGACTTATGCCCCAGTAGAAAATGAACGGATAGGAGTTTGCTCTGTTGATTTGTTCTTACTATTAATGTCGGAGTCCCTCGTTTTGAAGGAAAGAGCTTTGTAGTTATTTCAGAATTATTCTGTTGCGGCAGAACAGACTTAGTCGGGATTTGCAGAATTACAATCGGTTGTGAGTTTAGTGTAAAGTTGTTAATCCTTTTTGCCGCTGTTAGATAATTCTCTCCGGAAAATTTTTCCACAATCGGCATAAAACCTTTTACCGCAATTGTGTAAGCATTGTAAATCCCGAACATGTGAGGTTTTTCAATATTTCTAAAAAAAGATGTTTTCTCTTCGGCTATCATGGAGCTAACTTCTTCTTTCGTTACTTTGAGTTTTATTGCGGGAAGCTCACGTGTGATAAAATCAATTATTCCATCAGACTTGGTTTCATTCGGTATCGTAAAATCAAGCAGAAGATGATTCGCAATTGGTGTTTGCCGTACGCTTATTGATAATTGCTTGACACTGTTTTCGTATTTAGCATTTATTTTATTTTTAAGATTACTCGATAATGCGGAATATTTATCTTCGAGAATGGAATAAAACTCTGCGGAATAATTATTCGGCAAAGGGAAAGCCATTTGAAGATGAAATGATTTCCCGTCGTAAAATTTGTAGGCTATATTATTTTCTTTTCCGCGAACCGGTTTTTTAAACCCTGCAGCCCAATCGCTAATAGTAGGACGCTGAACGGTGGAAGGAGCATACTTGCCGAAAATTTCATTGAGTTTTTTCAACATTTCTTCGGTGTTAAAATTACCTATTACGCTAACGAGCATATTATTTGGCACATAATAATTTTTATAAAATGAAAAAACATCATCCCTTTTCATATGTACAATTGTTTCGTAAGTTCCTAATGTAGGAAGTGAAAGCGCGTGCCCTTTATATAAAACAGAAATGAGATTTCTCTCCAATTGCTCATTTGGGTTTGATAATGTCTTGTTAATTTCTTCAAGTACAATTCCTTTTTCTTTAGGGTATTTCTTTTCGGGAAGCGTTGAATTAAAAAGCATGTCGGCTTGAATTTTCAGACCGTCGTAAATTTTATCAGCCGGCGTAACCATCATGAAGTTTGTGTAGTACTCGGAAGTGTTTGCATTGTTGTATCCTCCGATTAAATCAACCGCATTGTACAGCTCTCGTTGGGACATCGTAGTAGTTCCGTTAAACAAAAGATGTTCAAGCATGTGGCTCATTCCGCTTGTGGCAAATGTTTCATAAGCGGAACCGACTTTTACAACCGTGTTGATTCCCGCCATCGGTAAGGCGTGATTTTCAATAAGCAGAACTTGTAAACCGTTATCCAAGGTATGAATGGAAACACCTTTCGGCAAGGGTGAAATTTTTTGTTGTCCAAAATTTGTGAAGGTAAACATCAATATTGCTACAAATAAATATTTTCGGATGCTGATTCTCATTTTAACCTCTTGTTTGTTTTTTCCATTTCAAATTTATGATTTGTTTTAATCATAAAAAATAAAAATCGGAAATTGTGTTGTGATATTAATCTCAGAGAGGAAGAAATCGTTTGTAAAAATAAGTCGTTTTTTCATACATTTAGGTTTAATTTTTTAACAAAAACGGAATAACTATATGTGCGGAATAGTGGGTTACATCGGGGAGAAAAACAGCGCTCCAATATTAATTAACGGACTTAAGCGATTGGAATATCGCGGATATGATTCAGCCGGGCTCGGGATTATCGAAGAGGGAGTTCCGAGAATTGTTAAGGCGAAAGGGAAAGTCTCGGTATTGGAAAATAAAGTCGATAACGATGGTCTGCACGGCGCTGTCGGAATCGGGCATACAAGATGGGCAACCCACGGTATCCCGAACGAAACCAATGCTCATCCGCATTTCAGCATGAGTAAAAAAATCCTTTTGGTTCATAACGGTATTATTGAGAACTATTCCGTGTTAAAAGAATACCTTACTACAAAAGGTTATGAGTTTGAAAGCGAAACCGATACGGAAGTTCTAGTTAATTTGATTGACTACTATTGCCGTGAAAAATGTGATTTGTTTGAAGCTGTAAGGCAGGCATTATTAAAAGTTGAAGGAACATACGGTATTGCGGTTTTATCAAAGGATGAGCCTGATAAAATAGTTATTGCAAAAAACGGTTCCCCCCTTGTTATTGGTTTGGGGAAAAATGAAAACTTTATCGCATCGGATGTTAATGCAATTGTTGAATATACTAAAAAAGTAATTTACCTCGAAGATAGGGAAATAGGCTACATCACCGATAAAGATTATATGATAAAAACTTTGGATAATCATGAGCTTAGTAAAGAAGTTAATGAAATTGACATGGACATAGATGAGATTACAAAAAGCGGATACGCTCATTTTATGCTTAAGGAAATTATGGAGCAGCCTGAATCCCTTAGTAACACAATGCGCGGCAGAACAGTTCTTTCCGAAGGCATCGCCAAACTCGGTGGATTATTAGGATACGAAGAGAGATTGGCAAATTCCAAAAGAATTATAATTTCCGCATGCGGAACTTCGTGGCATGCGGCATTGGTAGGAGAATATTTATTTGAGAATTATGCCGGAATTCCGGTTGAAGTGGAATATGCATCGGAGTTTCGTTACAGAAATCCGATTATTGATAAAGATGATACAGTGATTTTTATTTCGCAGAGCGGGGAAACCGCCGATACTTTGGCTGCGCTAAAAGAGGCTAAAAGAAAAGGCGCTTTGGTTCTCGGCATTGTGAACGTAGTAGGAAGTTCAATTGCTCGAGCAAGTGATGCCGGAGTTTATATTCATGCCGGTCCGGAAATCGGAGTGGCATCGACGAAAGCATTTACTTCTCAAATAATGGTGCTTACTTTAATTACACTATTGCTGGCGAGGATGAAAAACATGTCGGTAGTTCAAGGACAGGAAATAATTAAAGCAATGGAAGAACTTCCGACAAAAGTTGAAGAGATTTTAAAACATAACGAAGTGATTAAATCCGTTTCCAAGCATTTTGCCGACGCTAAAAACTTTTTGTATCTCGGGCGCGGAATTCATTTTCCCGTAGCATTGGAAGGCGCATTAAAGTTGAAAGAAATTTCTTACATTCACGCCGAAGGATACCCTGCGGCTGAAATGAAGCATGGACCCATTGCATTAATTGATGAGAATATGCCGACTGTTTTTATTGCTCCGCAAGATGCCGTTTACGAAAAAGTTCTCGGCAATATTGAAGAAGTAAAAGCAAGAAACGGAAAAGTGCTTGCAATAGCGGATGAACACGATACAAAGATTGAATCCCTTGCCGATTATACATTAAAAATCCCTAGAACGCACGAAATGCTTATGCCTATTCTTTCTGTAATTCCTTTGCAGCTAATGGCGTACCATATTGCCGTTATGAAAGGACTAAATGTAGATCAGCCGAGAAATCTTGCAAAAAGTGTAACTGTTGAATAGATGAATAAATACGGAGATAGTAATTGAAAAAGAGACTTGCTGTTGTTGCCTTTGGAGGCAATGCTTTGTTAAGAGGAGATCAGATAGGAACAATTAAGGAACAAGAAAAAAACACTTTTGAAACTTGTCAAAATCTTATCCCTTTATTGAAGAATAATTATAATTTAATCATTACTCACGGTAACGGTCCTCAAGTCGGGAATATACTTCTGAGAAATGAAGCGGGGTATAAAGAGTATAAAATACCTCGCATGCCTTTGGATATTTGCGTTGCGGATTCACAAGGCGGAATCGGATACATGATAGAGCGTCAGATGCTTAATGTTCTTAGAAAACATGAAATCGGGAAAAATGTAGTTACATTAATTACGGAAGTTCTCGTTGACAAGAACGATTCGGCTTTTGAGAATCCTACCAAGCCGGTTGGAGCTTTTTATTTGAAGGAGGAAGCCGATTTATTGGCAAACGCTAATGATTGGATTTTTAGAGAAGATCCGCGAAAAAGAGGTTGGAGACGTGTTGTTCCTTCTCCCAAACCGCTTGATATTTTTAATAAGGAACTTGTAGATACATTAAGTAGAAGCGGAAATATTGTTATCGCGTCGGGAGGCGGCGGAGTTCCGGTATTTATTGATGATAACGGAGACGTACAGGGAGTTGAAGCCGTTATTGACAAAGACTTGGCTTCATCGCTTCTTGCATCTAAAATCGGCGCAGATACATTTATTATTCTAACGGACGTGCCGAAAGTTTACATTAACTTCAACAAACCGAATCAAAAAGCTCTTGATAAAATAACCGTATCCGAAGCAAATAAATATCTCGATGAAGGACACTTTGCCGCCGGAAGCATGGCGCCCAAAATTCGAGCCGCAATTCAATTTGTTAAAAATGGCGGCGCCGAGGCTTTAATAACGGAAGCTAATAATTTAGGCGAAGGCGAATCAGGCACAAAAATAATTTCCGATTAAGAAAATTTATTTTTGAGTTTGTATTTTAAAAAGAATTATATAAATTTAGACTTCAATTTTTTTGAAATGGGCAGATAGCTCAGTCGGTAGAGCAAAGGACTGAAAATCCTTGTGTCGGCGGTT
>CAYLYR010000163.1:0-5707 GCA_964387835.1 uncultured Melioribacter sp. | reverse complement strand
TGAACCTTTTTCCGGCTTGGACCCGATTAATACCGAACTGCTTAAGGATATTATTCTTGAGATGAAGGAGAAAAACAAAGTAATTATACTTTCGACACATTTAATGGATTATGCCGAAAAACTTTGCGATTATATTGCAATGATTGATTACGGAAATTTAATATTGGAAGGAAATCTTGAAGAGATTAAGAAAAAGTTTTCCGAAGGAAATATTACCGTAATTCACGAAGGAGATATTTCATTTATCAGACAACTTCCCTATGTGCAAAAAGTTGCCGAATTCGGCAACCGCACTGAAATAAAGGTTGAAGATTCCCGCCACACTCAGGAGTTGCTTAAAACCTTAGTTGAACGGAACGTAATCATTAACAAATTTTCGGCAAACGAAACCTCGCTCCATAAGATTTTCGTTGAACTTGCCGAGAACAATGAGGATGAACAATCTAAGGGAGAAGATTAAAATGAAAATAGATAAAGTAAAAGGAATTATTAAAAGAGAACTTAAAGACAAACTTTTTGCAAAGAGCTTTATAATAATGACGCTTCTTATCCCGGGAATAATTGTCCTTTCGATTGGAATTCAAGCATTCGTAAACGGTTATTCCGATGAAACCGCAAGCAAAGTTTTAATCGTTTCCGAAATTCCCGGACTTACCGAAGAATTGCAAACGGAATTCAGCCAAGATAAATCAATCAGCCCGAAAGATATTATTCTTTCTTTTGATGAAATGAGCAAGGCTGATTTCAGTAAAAAGATAAGCAAATTAAAGCCGCTCTTATTGGATGAATCGTTAAACGGGATAATATTTATTCCTCAAACAGCGATGAAAAACAAGGAACTGGATTACTATTCCAAGAACCCTAAAAACAGATCATTAAAGAGTAAATTAGGAAGCGTAATTAACAATGTTTTGGTGGCAAAATATTTTTCCGGTAGAGAGCTGGATAAAAAAGATATTGCATTCGCTAAAAAATCTATCGATTTTAATTCGCTGAAAGTAACTACAGAAAAAATTCAGGAAGAAGGCATTGGACCGGAGATTTTATCATTCGGATTTACGTTTTTGCTTTACATGGGTTTAATTCTTTCCGGTACGTTAATACTGCGTTCGGTAATTGAAGAAAAGACCAACAGAATTGTTGAAGTTCTTCTTTCCTCGGTAAGCAGCAGCGATTTGATGGTCGGAAAAATTATCGGCGCATCGATAACATCATTAGCGCAGATGTTTATTTGGTTGGTTCCGGTAATAATTATTTTTTCTACTTCATGGTTTATGCTTCCCGTAAAATTTTCGTTTACAATATCAGTATGGGAATGGCTCTACTTCTTCCTGAATTTCTTGATAGGACTTGTAACGTTCCTCGGACTTTTTGCGGCTGTCGGAGCAATTTTTGATAACGACCAAGACGCCCAATCCGGATTGTGGCCCGTAATGATGCTGATTATGATTCCTTTTTTTATCGCAATATCAGTTGGAAATAATCCCAATAATTCACTTGCAGTTTGGACTTCAGTTCTTCCCTTCTCTTCAATAATAGTAATGCCTGCAAGAATGACGTTAGTGGATATTCCGGTTTACCAATTTATTATTTCAATTGTTGTTAACCTTGCGACATTTATATTAATTTTCCCGATTGCAGGTAAAATTTACAGAATTGGAATTTTAATGACCGGCAAAAAACCGTCTTGGAAAGAAGTCGCCGGTTGGGTAAAACTTAAAGGATAATTTTTCCGTGGATATGCAATGAACAAACAAGGATGGCTTCAAGCTGGAGCAATAAAAGCAATCCCTGAATTTCATTCGGGATTATTTACATTCGACTGCCTTCGCAGACGGACGGAATAACAGCAAAAAATATATCGTCATTGCGAGCCCTCGCTTGCGGGGGCGTGGCAATCTCCAAGGTATTCAGCATTGGTTTTCTGTATTGGAGATTGCTTCAGTCCCGATTTGTTATCGGGACTTCGCAATGACGGTGTTTTTATTGTTTTTAAGATTTCTCCCTTCACTTCGTTTCGGTCGAAGCGAAGTAATAACTGAATTTCTTTATATAGGGAGTTTTTTATTTGCAGATTTTCAACTTTTGCCTTTTTACTTTTGTCTTTCAGGTTATCCTATTTTTATCACAAAAAAAATAGATTTTTTGTATATTTATCATATTAAAATAATCTAAGAACAAAAACTATCAGGAAAGTGTTTGGGGAAAAATAAATTCCAGAATATTGTATTTACTCTATTTTTTTCTCTTCTTTTTTTAAGCCCTTCGGTAATAATCGGACAATCTTCAATAATAGATTATTTTTATCCTAAGGATAATTTTACAGCTCATCACAATTTTAAACATTGGTCAACAGCAAACGGTCTTCCCCAAAATTCCGTACGCTCAATCGCTCAAACAAAAGATGGATATTTATGGCTTGCAACTCAAGGAGGATTGGTTCGTTTTGACGGAATGAATTTTACGGTTTTTGAAGCCGATAAATACCCCGAACTCGGCGGGGACAGAATCATCAGTTTGGCGGCGGATTCAGTCGGCGGGCTTTGGATTCTCGGAGAAAACTCACACGTAGCCTATCTGAAGAACAATAAGTTTACAAATTACACGCCTTTAATAAAGGACAAATTAAAAACTCAGGATAATACCAACAGAGAAATAATTTTTAATTTTATTCTACGTAACGATTCTTCACTCATCCTCCTTACATTACAAAAGATAATCGCCTTCGACTTCAAAAGTGCGAAAATTCTCTTTCGAAACAAGAGCAGAAAAGTTTATGATATTTTTGTGAGTAATGATAAGAGCATAACTCTTATTACAAAGGACACCACTTATATATTAAAAAATAACAAATTCATTCCTACGGGAAAAACAGATAGGAAAAATATTACTACCCGAACGGAAGATAAATTCGGTAATATTATAACGGTTGAAACTATTGATAATAAACGGAGCCGATTCAAGACAAAAGTTGTTTTCCCCAATAAATCATTTTATCTCAAAGCGCCCATTGGAAATATCTTCTGCGATAATAAAAATCGAATATGGCTTGCCGGAAGCAAGAACGGACTTTGGTTAATCGATAACAATTTGAAGCTGCAGAAAATAAATTATACCCTTTTTCAGCAAATGAAAATAAGGTTCATATATAATGACAAAGATGGAAATCTCTGGATGGGGACAAATATTAAGGGATTATTTAAAATTGAGAGGAAAATTCTTTATCCGATTTCTTTAAAAAACGGAACATTCAATGATATAACCTACCCGATTCTAAAAGATAGAAACGGCGCAATATGGATTGGCTCTGTCTGCGGGGGAATTGCGCGTATTAAAAACGGAAAAGTTTCCTATTTTAGTTCTAATGATAATACCTCCTCAAATTGTATTTATGCCCTTTACGAAACGAAAAAAGGTAAAATATTAGCGGCTGCTCAAAATAATGGCGTAATGGAGTTCAACGGAAATCGTTTTATAAAAAAACGTTATTCAAACAGTTTGGAGCAGCTAACCATTTTTACAATTTTTGAACAAAGCAATAAAAATTTATGGTTCGGAACGTCAGGGGGACTTTTCCTTTATAAAAACGGGAAATTTAAAACTTTTTCCGTTATCAACAGCGCACTTCCGGGGCAAAGGATTTCAGCAATTGCCGAAGATAAAGAGGGCGTTGTTTGGTTTGCCACAAACAAAGGACTGGCAAATTTCAAAAACGGCAAGCTCAAATCATTTCATTTCAGTGAAAAATCTTCGCCCAATTATGTTCGTTCCATATATATTGACAAAGATAACACAATGTGGTTAGGGACTTACGGCGGCGGATTAATTTATTTTAAGAACGGAATTTTTAAGATTATAAACAAAGCCGACGGACTATTCGACAATTACATTCACGCAACGGTAGAAGACAAAAACGGGTTTTTCTGGATGCCGACAAATCACGGACTTTTCATAACAAAGAAAAGTCAGCTGATAAACTTTGTTAAAGGTAAAATAAATAAAGTTGATTATTCCTTAGTTTCGGAAAATGCTCACTTACCGAGCAATGAGTTCAACGGAGGAATTCAGCCCCAATATTGTATGGCGGATTCCGAAACAATTCTCTTCCCTTCATTCGGCGGGACAGTAGCGGTAGATTTATCTTCCGTTAGTTTCCCCGGAAAGCCCCCGAAAACTTTTATCGAGTATTTTTCGATTGATAATAAGATAATAAAAAGTGCAGAGGAATATATTGTACCGAAAGATTATTCCGAAATAAAAATCAAATTCACCTCTATTGCGTACAATAATCCTGAGAGAATATTTTTTAAATATAAACTTGAACCTTTGGACAAAACTTGGAGAAATATCAATAACGAGAGAATGGTTGTTTTTAATCATCTTCCTCCGGGTAAATACAAATTTAAAGTTACAGCGTACAATCTCGAAGGAAATTATAACAATAAAATAAGTTCACTGAATTTTATTATCCGCGCTAACTTTTATCAAACGAGCTGGTTCAAAATTTTAGTTGTTCTGCTGCTTCTCTTCTCAATTTCATTTTTCTATTGGTTGAAATTACTTTTTGCAAAAAAACGAGAGCAGAAGCTAAATGAAGTAATTGAACAGAGAACTAATAGTCTCTCCGTCGCTCTTGAAAAAGCAAACCTCGCCAAACAGAATGAAGCGAACCATCGAGAAAAGGCGGAACGCTTGAACAATGAAAAATCCGAAATGCTCAGAATCGTTTCGCATGATTTAAAAAATCCTCTCGGCGCTATTAAGAGTGCGACCGAATTAATTGAGAGCGATTTAGACGACACCGAAACGGTAAAGGAAATGGCGGATATTATTAGAATTTCGTCGAACAGAATGTTGAACTCTGTTGATGAGTTATTGCATGTTAGCAAATTGGAAGATGAAAACTTTATGCTGAATAAGACCGAATTTGATTTTGTTTCGTTGGTTAAGGAAACAATAAATCAGAATATACAGGTAGCCGCTTCAAAAGGACAATCTATTGAAACACACTTCGATGATACGGAAATTTTCGTTTATGCCGATTATGAAAAAATTACAAGTTGTGTTGATAATTACTTAAGCAATGCGATCAAATATTCCCCTATAAATTCCAAAATAGAAGTTTTTATCGAAACCGATGAACAAAATTTAATTTTTAAAGTGAAAGATTATGGAGCCGGTTTGACGGAAGAAGATTTAAAGCATGTCTTTGAAAAATTCAGGAAACTATCGGCACGTCCGACGGCTGGAGAATCTTCATCCGGCTTGGGATTATCGATTGTAAAGAAAATAATTGAACTGCACGGCGGGAAAGTCGGAGTTGAATCACAGCCGCAAAAAGGAAGTCTGTTTTTCTTTATTCTGCCGATTAGAGAGAACAATAAAAAATAAAATTAGGTTATTCCAATTATTAATAGTAACTTAGTTAATCAATTAATGTACATTGTTTTTTTAGCTTTATAAGTTGTTTTGTTTCAATTCTCTGAAATTAACATCCGAATGAATCGTACCAAATATTATTTATTTACCCCGATTTATTTTCACAAGCAAGAACATCAGTACTTAAACAAATAATATAATAGAAGGAATACTTCAAATGGAAACAGGAACAGTAAAATGGTTCAACGGTACTAAAGGTTACGGATTTATCACAAGAGAAGATGGTGAAGACGTATTTGTTCATTACAAATCAATTCAAAGTGACGGT
>CAYLYR010000162.1:0-5718 GCA_964387835.1 uncultured Melioribacter sp. | reverse complement strand
CGTTTCTCGATTGGTAAAAGAGGCTCCGGAACCGAAACATCAGGAAAAACAATTTTAACAATGCTTGGATTCAATCCGGAGAAAGATTTCAGTCTGGAACATCTCGGATATTCCGCGAGCGCAACCGCTATGCAGGATAGAAGAGTGGTCGGGATGAATATTCCCGCAGGTCCTCCGGTTTCGGCTATTACTCAAGCTTTTGCTACAATAGGTGCTGATAAAATTTCGGTCCTTGAATTTACCGATGCACAATTACAAAAAGTTGATACGGAATTTCCGGTTTGGAGTAGATACGTAATTAAAGCCAATACATATCCGGGACAAGAAAAAGACATTAACACAATCGCTCAGCCGAACTTTCTTGCTGTTCGCCCCGATTTATCCGACGACGATGTTTATAAAATATTAGAAACCATTTACGGTAATTTGGACTTTCTTCACAATATGCACAAAGCAACTTATGCAATTAAATTGCAGCGTGCGGTAAACGGATTGCCGATTCCGCTTCACCCGGGCGCAGTAAAATTCTATAAAGATCACGGAATAAATGTACCGGCAAATCTAATCGCAAAATAATAATTTAAGGTAGGTACAATAATGGCAGTTGACGCAACCGAAATTCTCGAAGAAGCTAAAAGTACCGAAATAGTTTATGACAGACGGCGAGTCGTGTATTGGCTCGCCGTTGTTATTGCGCTTTTCCATATTTGGGTAAATACTTTTGGCGTATTAAGCGAGCTTTGGAGAAATTCACTTCACATGGGACTTCTCGGAATGCTTGGATATTTTACAATTCCTTTTTTTAAGAGAAAGGGAGACCCGAAACCGCTGAAGTACCTGAATGTTTTTCTCGGGATTTTGATTTTCGGAACTGCGCTTTATATAATGTTTTTTGAAAATGCTCTTCACGAAAGAAATGAAGTAGTTAATCTTTACGACTTAATTGCAGCGGGTATTGCAGTTCTTCTTGTTACCGAAATGACGAGACGTACAACCGGAATAATTATTCCTTTGATTGCAGTTTTTTTTGTCTCCTACGTGCTGTTTATGGGAAATTGGGTCCCGGGGCAATTTCATTTTCGCGGAATGACATTATCGAGATTTTTATATAGAATGTTTTTTACCGATGAAGGACTTTTCGGAATAACCGCTTCAATTTCGTCAACTTTTGTTTTTATGTTTATTCTTTTTGCCGCATTTCTTCTTAAATCGGGCGGAGGAGATTTTATAATTAATATTGCTCAAATATTAACAAAAAATATTACCGGCGGACCGGCAATTGTGGCGGTTTCCTCTTCGGCGTTGATGGGAACAATTTCAGGAAGCGCAATTGCGAACACGGTCTCCACAGGCTCAATTACAATTCCGATGATGAAGAAAGCCGGGTTTAAACCTGAGTTTGCAGCAGCCGTGGAAACGGCGGCTTCTACAGGCGGACAGATAATGCCGCCTATAATGGGAGCAGGCGCTTTTATTATGGCGGAATGGACGCAAGTGCCTTATCTCACAATAATTGCCGTTGCTTTTTTGCCTGCGGTAATGTATTTCGCTACGGTTGGTTTTTTTGTTTATCAGACTGCAAAGAAATTAAACTTACAGCCTTCCGAAGAAGAAAACCAAATGACTTTATTAGAAGTTATTCGGGAAGGCGCTCACTTTTTTATTCCTATCATTGTTCTTATTTGGCTCTTGATAGTTGGTTTTTCTCCTACTTATGCCGCCGGGTGGTCGATAATTGCGATTATTCTTTCATCATATATCAGCCGTAATCATAAGATGAAATTTTGGGATATTCTCGACTCACTGGCTTTAGGTTCAAAAAATATGGTCATGACGGGAATTCTGCTTGTAGGTGTCGGAATAATAATCGGCAGTATTTCAATCACCGGAATTGCTATCACATTTTCCCAAATAATTGTTCAGATTTCCGGGGGTAATTTGTTGGTTGCGTTAATATTAATTACGCTCGCTTCATTGCTTCTTGGAATGGGATTGCCTGTAACCGCTGCGTATATCATGCTTGCTATTATTGCTGTTCCTGCATTGCACACTATGGGAATAGCTCTTCTTGCAGCGCATATGATTATCTTTTGGGTTTCACAGGATTCCAATGTTACGCCGCCGGTTTGTCTTGCGGCATTTGCCGCAGCGGGAATAGCCGGCTCCAATCCGATGCGAACGGGATTTGAAGCATGGAAATTGGCTAAAGGATTATACATTATGCCTTTGCTTTTTGCCTACACCGACTTAATCACAGGCTCTTTTATTGATAAGCTCGATATTTTTATTTTCGGCTTATTCGGTTTATACGCTTTTGCCGCTTTTTTTACAGGATATTTTTTCGGAAAATCGAAATTGCTCATTAGGTTGTTAACTGCAGTAATAGGATTTTTGTTATTTGTTCCGCACTACTATTCTTGGATTGCCGGATTAACGGCATTTATACTTCTCGGAATTTACCAAGTAAAACTTGAGAGGGGAAAAAGTAAAAGGACTGTCATCGCAAGAAAATAAAAAACATTCCGTCATTGCGAAGCCGACTTGTCGGCTGAAGCAATCTCCAATACAGAAAACTAATGCCGAATATCCCGGAGATTGCTTCGTCGTCCGGCTGTTGCCGGATTCCTCGCAATGACGATATTTTTTTTCTGTCATTGCGCTTCTATCCATTCCTCGCAATGACGAAGAAACTAAAAACAATAAAAAATTGACTTTATTTTACTTCTCTACTCGGTTTGAGGTTTTACAATTACACCGATATTTTGCTGCCCCTGCACCTTTATTGTAATCGGTCCTTCTGTAACACAATGCGTAATGTATTTGTATTCCTCGATTGTTTTCTGTTTCCTCAACCATTTCCAATCAATAAAACCGCTGCCTCGTTTTTGGTCAACTGTGAAATATGCTACTTTCAAAGAAGTTAGATTATGGAAAAAATGAGAACCTTGGGACGGCTCGACACTAATATCTTCCAAATTTGTTTCTACAATGGTTTTTGCTCCTGAAATTTGTTCCCAAGCGACAGGTATTCCGAGCCACGGGTCTAAAGTCCCGATTCTACCCAAACCAATCAGTAAATATTTCTTCTTTTTCTTAACTAATCTTGAGTTGATTTTAGCAAGTTCTTTTGCTGCATCAAAACTTTTAGAACGATTAAATTTTTCGGGATCTACGTAAACTATATCGCAAATATCTTTTATTATTCCGTTCCCAAGAGCTTGTTCACTTTGGCAGATTAAATCGTTCTTGTGATAATGCTCTATTTCGAGTTCCTCCTTTTCAAAATCAACGACAAGAGGACGCATTTGCAGTAAGGCGAACTGCTTTTTCTCCGAAGGGGGAAGCGAGACGTTAACTGCAAATTCAATTTCCACAGGCGAACTCATTCCCCACGTTCCTATTTCGAGGATTGTATCTAAAATTTCAGCAATCGGAAAAGTATTGTGTTTTAACATCGCGGCAAGAGAAAAAATTCTAACGCCGTTTCGCGAAGTCCCGTCGTAGATTGCTTCATTCTCGAATGAATAAGTCGATGCCACATAATTTAGCGTTCCGTCTTTTTCAGCGTCTTCAATCGGATAACTTTTCACGGAATCCAAATTTGTAAATGAAAAAACATCCTTGTTGCTGCTTTTCAAATCCAATGCAAAGAACTGTTTCTGTTTGTTATCCAGTATGCTGTTAATATCGGCGGAAAATGAATTCTTGTTCGGATGCTCGGGACAAAAAGTAAAGGGATTACAACCGTCAACTATTATTTTTCCTAAACCGAAACCGACCGTAGCAATTTTGGTACAACCAGTATAGGGAAAAGTAGGATAAAAATTGTAAGATTTCGCTACGCCCGAGAAGTCCGGATAGAACCTCTCTCCGTGATTCCGTCCTACAATTTCCTGAATAATAATTGCCATTTTCTCTTCTTCCAATCGGTACGACGTAATCCCCATATAGTCACGCGCTCCCGTACGGAAAACGGAAGCGTATATTTTCTTAATCATATTCAGTGTTCTAATCATTCTGATATTAATGTCGGGGTTGTTGTTTGGAAGCATAAGAGTTTCATAAACTCCGGCAAAAGGATGCCCTTGCGAATCTTCGAGGAGACTTGACGAGCGTACCGCGAGCGGGGAAGTAGTAATTTCCAGAAATGCAAAAAGAGAATCTACGGCTTCTTGCGGAAACTTGGGCGCGGCAAAGAAGCGTGAATAAAGTTCCTCGTCCGATTCACACTTTAAAGCAAAATTCAGCAGATTATTCATCTCAAGAAATTTATCAAACACATCAGTTGCAATTATTAACGCCGAAGGGATAAAAAGTTCAACGTTAGGAAACTCGTTCCAAATATCAAAATTGTTAAGGAGACGATTCATAAATCCGATGCCGCGCGCTTTCCCGCCGAGTGAACCGCTTCCGATTCTCGCAATTGTTGATTTAACTTCAAAAAGTTCTCGATTAAAATCCAATATGATTCCACGCTGGCGCGAATGTCTGAAGTTTCTGATATTGTTTACGAGCATTTCCCGCAAATCCTCAACTGATGTAAAGTCGCTTACACGCTTAGGTTTCAGCAGCTCGGCAAGCCAAAACTCTGTGCGCGCTTTCAGCCAATTTGAGAAGTGATTTCTCGTACCGTGATACAGTAAAGATTCACCCGGAACGGTTTTGATTTTCTCCTCAAGTTCCACAAGGTTGGAAGCTCTGTCAATTTCGTTTCCGTTTTCATCTCTAAATACGAAATCGCCGAAACTGAATTGCTCATGCATAAAACTCCTCAACTCATTAAGAAGTGAAGGGGAATTTTTCCAAATAAAAGCTACTTTCAGTTTCTCGGCTGCTTCCCTATTGTCTTCTTTAGATGATTGTAGGAGAAATGGAGTATCGGGATGAGCTTTTTTTATTTTTTTTGCCAATCGCAATCCGGCTTTCGGGTCTTTTATGCCGTTGCGCGAAAAGCTGATATCCGAGATAATTCCGAGAAGAGTGTTTTCATACTTTTTGTAATATTTTACAGCTTCTTCGAAAGTGCTTGCCAAAAGGATTTTCGGGCGCGCTCGCATTCTTAAAAAGCGATGGGAAAGATTTATTCCTTCCGAAAGAAGCGACTGAGCTTGTTTAAGGAGTTCGGTGTAAATAAGGGGAAGATAAGAGGAATAAAATCTTATACTGTCTTCCACGAGAATTATCGATTGAATTCCCACTAAATTAGTGTCGTGCTCAACGTTTAGTTTATCCTCCATATATTTGATAATTCCGATAATAACCTTGTAATCTCCAAGCCAATAAAAGACTCTTTCATAATATTTAATATCGGGATTTTCAAGCAGCTCAACCATTTCGTTATTATCGTATCCAAGCAAAACTACGGGAATATTTATTCCGGCGTTCTTAACGCGTTTGGCAAATTTTGAAACATGTATTTCATTAATATGCTGTGTGGCAATTATAAGATCGATTTGTTTATTCTTTTTTGCATAATTAATTGCGGCTTTTCCCGAGGAATATTGTATTAATTCCGGAGCGTCACTGAGATTTAATCCGAGATACTCTTGACGCAGTAACTCGTAAAGTCTTCCGTCTTCCTCGAAGATGTAAGAATCATACAGACTGGAAACAAGCAGAATCTTTCTGATTCTGCGCTGCATCAAATTGTGAAAATCTTGGAATTTTGCGAAACGATTTGTAAATCGGGCTTTTTCTTTCAGAATATTTTCAATATTA
>CAYLYR010000161.1:0-5749 GCA_964387835.1 uncultured Melioribacter sp. | reverse complement strand
TTCCAAAACTTTCGTTAAGTTCATTCATCAGCTTTGGAATTACTTATTCACAAAAATAAAACAGTTTTATTTAATATCTCTTTTGGTATGAAATTATTTCCGTCTCTGATTAAATTGCTTTGCAACCATATTAATTATAGACAAGTTATGCAATTTGTGTATAGATTTTAGATTTACTAATAACAAAATTGTCATTCGGCTTTAACAAACTATTCCCTGCAAATCACTTCCGCAGCAATAAAATGTTTCACATTACTTTTTTCTTAGAATTCACCCCGCCTTTTCATTTTCCTTATCAAACTTAGTGAACATTTCCTTCATTTCCTTAACGCCCTTAATCAAAGCAAGTACGGACATATACGTAAATGAAAGGACTGAAAAAATAATTGTTGTCAGCCAAAAAATTTCCCAACCGCTCATTACACCACCTCCTTTTGTTTTCTTCCCGAAATGAAATATTCAACATAAGAACCGAGAGCCATTCCGACAAAAGCTATAATAAATCCGCCCCAGCCGATTTCGGAAGCGTATTGTTTAACCTGCAGCGGCCAAATCAAATAAAGCAGAGGAAGAACAGCTCCGAGCGTGATTGCCGTATATGCTCCCCAAGTCGATGCTTTTTTCCAATAAAGTCCGAGCACGACGCTTGCCAGCACACCGGGAATAAAAAGCATTGCCGTCATATTAAGATAAAAATATAGGTAACCTTTCATATCGTGAAAAAGCGACCACCAGATAATAAATATCATAACTCCCGCCATAGTAATTCGGCTGATTAAAAGCTGCTTCTTTGATGTCGCTTCCCTTCCGACAAACTTTTTATAAATAGCGCCGATAATATCCTGCGATACAACGGAACTCCACGAGAGCAGATAACTTGCATAAGTGGACATTGACGCTGCAAGAAGCGCTGCGAAAATTAATCCTAAAATTCCCGAGGGGACAACTTTAAGAACAAAATACGGAAGCGCATCGAGGGAATTTACGTCGCTTCCGAGAACGGCAAGCGCCATTATTCCCCAAAAAACAGGAAGAATTGCACGCGACAAAAACATCAGAGCAGACCAAGAATAAATCCTCTGTCCGGTCTTTGTATCTTTGGATGAAAAAAGCCTCATCGATATTGCCTGCCAGCCGACTAAAATTGCAACCCAAAGAAGAAATTGCCAAACGAAAAATCCGATTCCGAATTGACTGTCCCAAGCATTCGGAAAAAACGGATTCATTCCTTTTTCTCCGAGATTTGTTGAAACGGCGTTTACGATATTTCCCCAGCCGATGTCGTAAACTCCGTAAACGGTGATAAAAATCATACCGAAACTCAGCAGTGCGTACTGAACGTAATTTGTAACGATTACCGAAACCATCCCTCCTACAAGCGTGTAAAGAAGCACGATTGTCAGCATTACTACCATTGTAACCAAAATATAATTGTGCGGAATTCCCGTTACGATATTAATAAAGTTAGCTTCAACTCCAGGGAAAACTCCGAAGTTTAATATTCCGCCTATTGCCATAATAACTCCGATGTAAAACCTAACACCGTTGCTGTACTTTCGTGAGAAAAATTCCGGAATGGTGGAAATTTTCATTTCGAGAAGAGGTTTTATTACAAATCCCGTTCTGCCGAGAAGAAGGTAAGCCAATACCGGAGGAAACGCTACAACAAGCGCGGCAAAACCGGCTTTGAATCCAAGCTCCGCATAATATATGTAAGTAATCATACCGATTTCCGTACACATCAGAGAAATAATTCCGAGATAAAACCCCATGGAACGCCCGGCAACAAGAAAATTTTCGATGTCCTTAATATATTTTTTGACGAATGTTCCGGACAAGAAAACAAGCAAAATATACGCTACAATAATTATTACGTCAACAGTACTGAGATTCATTAAATCACCTAAAATAAATTGAAAAAATACTCGACTTAATACTTCAAATTATCAAACTTAAAACATTTGGAAATGCTTACATAAAATATCTATTAAAATTTTTATAGTTCAATTCTGATTTTCTTAATCAAATTTTCTTTCTTAATTATCCCGTCTGGAATAGGACGAGGCGGATAAATTTTTGCCTTATTGCTCTTAACAAATTGCACTTTCTCTCCTATAGGTTTTTCGAAAGATATCAGATATATTTCCATTTCACCGGAAAGACCGCTCTTCCCCTTTATCCGAACTTTTAACTTATTTTCACTTTTACTAATATTAAATATATTCCACTGCCACTTTCCTTTTTCGGTTTCTTCTTTACTCTTAATTTTTTTACCGTTTGAAAGAACTGAAATATCAGGCACATTAATTTTTCCGCCGGTATTAATGTTAGGAGTAAAAAGAATTGCAAGCTCTCCGGAAGCCGCATTCTCATTTAATTTGTAGGAGATTAGAAATTCGTTCGGTATTATTTTTTTTACTGCGGCAGTAGAATTTTCCCCAGAATGAATTTTATTTAATTTAACAATCAAGCTGTCGATTGATAAACTCTTACTATTGCAGATCAACTCATTTTTTTCTTTTCCGGAAAAATTTAGAATTCTCTTTCCCGTTGGAGATAACAAATATTCATCATCCGATTGTCTGATAAAATCCACATTTGAAATTACCGGTTTATCGGCTTTATCAAGAGGATAAAAATTGAAAATCGCCGTTTCAAATCCGTTTAGTACAACCGACACTTTATCGCCGCATTTATATAATTTGTCCGAAAAAATATTTCTCGGATAAATTTGTTCCATTACAAGATTACCGAGCTTTTCACTAATTCCGTACTCGGACGACAACGTAAAGTTTATTGTATCTTTTTCAATTTTAGGATTTCTAACGGCAACGATTCCATTGTTCCCGTTAAAATGAAGATAACCGTACGTTTCTCCCTTACTCGGGTTACCTCCAACCATTTCCGTATTCATCAAAATATCAAAATTATCTTTTCCCCATTTTAAGGATTGAGCGAGTGCATTCCACTCGTCATTTGAAAGAATATCGGGAGAAATATAAAGCTCGTACATTGCTACGCCGCGTGCAAAATACAGCACGGCATTGTCGGTAAATTTATCAATCGGTTCACTTTCACCGCCAAGCTTCTGCAATTCCCCTTTTATAATTCCGTGAGTCATCAAATTTGAAATAGGAAACCAAAGATTATTTTTCCGAAAATCGTTGTAAAGAGTAATATCGCGATAAGTAATCGCCCTATCTCTACTGCTTATCGAAGGAACGTCCGAGTAACCGTAATCGCCGCCCTGCATCCAAATTGTATTTGCATATTTTATCCACCAGGGACTAAGCCACGTACCGGAAGTAATATTTAAGAAAATATCGGGATTGAGCTTCCGCACGGTGTCACATATATTCGCCACACTTTCCATAACGGCTCTTCTCGAATATTCACCAACCGGATGTCCGTGATTCGGTTCACTGCACGAAAATTGAATTCCGTCCCATTTATAATATCCGACCTCAGCATTTTTAATAAAATCCGTAACCCTTTTTGTAAAAAGTTTTTTATAATTTTTTCCTGCAATACAAAGCATCGGCTGCCAATTGCCGTGAGCGCCTACAACCTCGTAACCGTGAGTTTTCATCCAATTGATTCGTTTCATCCGGAATGAATATCCGCCCGTAGGACCAAACCACATTCCAAGAGTAGAATTAATCTCTTTTAATTTCTCCGCTACCGGACGCATCCCATGAGGAAATTGTTTCTTACGTAATTTCCAATCGCTTTCATAAACATCCCATCCGTCATCCAAAACAAAAGCGTCTATTTTAATGCCGTGCTTTTCCACAAAGTTCGATTTTATTTCGTCAATAATTCTGAATACGTTTTTTTCATTCATCCAAAACTTTGAAGGAACATTAGGAAATTCCACCGAACGCAAATCGTACCAACTGTTATATAAAGTATATGGTTTTAATTTTACAACTCTCACGGAATTCAGATACTTCATAAACCAAAACTTCACATTCGGTTTGGGCGTTATTCCTATTACCGTCCAACTGCTTGAAACTCCGGAAGAAGTGATTTTTTTACCGATTGTTTCAACGGTTGATATTTTATTGTGCAAACTGTCTAACTCAGTTGTCGCCGTCGGGAACTCTACTCCAACAAAGCCCCCGCCGTTCTCAACGGTAAATCCCGCAGGTTGTCCGTAGCCGCCGTTTTTAACAACAGATTTCAGCCCGGAAATCGAAGATTTTACAGCGAATACTTTCTCCAGAAAATGAGTTCCATATTCGGAATCGGAAATCGTCATTCTCTTCTTTACAAAAAAAGCATTCTTTTTGAGGAGATATTCAACTCGAAGAATAAAATTGTATCCGGGACTTTTTTCATCCACAATAATGGACTGAGCACCGTTTTTATCGGAACTTGTGCGATAATTCGTTATATGAAAATCATTTTTCGTTAATACTAACTGCAAGTCCGAATTATTAACTTTTCCCGGAGCATTCCAATATGTCCAGAAAATTTCAAAAGAGAAATTTCCATCCAAGTAATATTCCGAGACACTCGAATTATTCTCCTTCGCCCAGTTCTCGGTTGTCTTAATAATTTCCTTTTGAATCCGAGATTCCGTTAGTTTAACCGTAAAACTAATTTTTGAGTTTTTTATGGTAAGTACATCATTTCCCGATGTAGTTAATGCAGCAAGATATTGAGAAGATGAAAGAAATATTAATAAATAAAAAAACAAACCGAATAGTCGAGACATAAAAAGACTCCGTAAACAAAATATTAATAAAATAATTGATTCAGACTAAGATTATATTTTTCCCCATAGTTACTAATTTTTTATATTCCTCATCGGGGATTCCGTTATCTGTAATTATTGTGTCAACATCCTCAATTCCGGAAATAACCACAAAACTCCTTTTCAAAAATTTTGAAGAATCCGTTACAACAATAACTTCTTTGGAATTCTTTATCATAAGCTTGTTCAGATGTGCTTCTTCGGCATTCGGAGTTGAAATACCATGCTCGGTGTCAATTCCATCAACGCCGATAAAGAGTTTGTCGCAATAGTAATCTTGGATTGATTGTTCCGCAATCGCCCCGATTAAGGAGAGTGAATTTCTCCGGAGAGTACCGCCGGGTACAATAACTTTAATATTTGAAAAATCAATCAAAGCTCCGGCAATATTCAGAGCATTTGTAATTATCGTTAAATCGTTAAACCCGCCTAAGTTTCTCGCTACTTCAAAAGTTGTAGTTCCCGAATCAAGAATAATCGTTTCCCCTTCCTTAATTAACTCTGCGGCTTTTATTCCGATTTTCTCTTTTTCCGAACGCTTCTTTTTACTTTTTAGATTAAGATTGTAGTCAATTCCCACGCGTTGTATTTTTAATGCTCCGCCGCGTGTTCTAATCAATAAGTTTTTTTGTTCAAGTTGTTCCAAATCGTTTCGAATGGTAACTTCGCTAACCCGAAACATTTTACTCATCTCCGGAATTCTAACTTGCCCCTTTTCCTCAAGAATTTCCAGCATCTTAGCCCTTCTTCCAATCGTAATATCGGAAGGAGAATTCTCAACTTGATTTTCGTTCATTTTATATCCGTTTTTTATTATTAAAATAAAAATAAGTTTTTGAAACCAGAAAGTCAATTATTTTGCTCTTTATAGTAATAATGGGAGAGTATCTCCTTTCATAATCTTCTTTTAAATTATTTTCAAAAGGTTTTAAAAGTTTCTTGACAAGGAAAAATTAATTACTTAATTTACAGTCAACATAAAAAAATAAT
>CAYLYR010000160.1:0-5767 GCA_964387835.1 uncultured Melioribacter sp. | reverse complement strand
TTCCAACAAGTATCCGTATCTCAGATGCCGCTTCAATAAATTTTCTAATTTTAAAATAACCGGACGCACGAAAATAACCGACAAGAGCGTCAAAAAAATAAATATTTCTATATCTAAAAATACCCTCTATTTTTTTTATAAGAGTATTTTCAGCTTCGTTAGTGAAAAATTTAGTACTCATATAAATATTAATATTTCCTTAAATCCATCTATTAAATATTTTAGCTTTCCCAAATCGTCAACTACCACATCGGATTTTCCAAGAAGTAGGCTATTGTCCTCAAAAGTTTTTCGTATGTACTCTCCAAATAATCTCATTTTGTTCTATTTGCTCGGAAGTATTTTTTAAAAGTACTAATAATATTTGATTTTTCCTTAAGTATTTTTTAACCAAATAGTTTTAAGGAATAGTCTTTTTCAAATAAAATCGAAAATAAACGTAGTTCTCAATAATAAGTGTGTGAAACAGTGAAGTAAGGAATTTCTTCTCTATATTTTTGAATTAACTCGGTTCTTTCTTATTTTTGCAGATTAATAAAAAATCATAACTCGGGAAATTAATAATGAAATTCAGCAAATCGTATATACCGACAATGAAGGAAGTTCCTTCCGATGCAATAATTCCAAGTCATATTTTAATGCTTCGCTCCGGAATGGTGCGTATGCTCTCTGCGGGAATTTACTCGTTTCTGCCGCTCGGATATAAAATGATAAAAAAAATTACGGCAATTATCAGGGAGGAAATGGATGAAATCGGCGGGCAGGAATTTCACTTGCCGGCATTAAATCCGCGTGAAATTTGGGAACAAACCGGACGTGTTGAGGCTTTCGGCGATACAATGTTTCACGTTAAGAACAGAGATTATGTTTTAGCGCCGACGCATGAAGAGATTATGACTTACCACGCCAAGGGAAATATTAAGTCGTATAAAGAGATGCCTCAGATTTGGTATCAGATTCAAACCAAGTTCAGAAACGAAGCGCGACCGAGAAGCGGAATTATCCGCGGACGACAATTTTTAATGAAGGACGCATATTCTTTCGATTCTTCCTTTGAAGATTTGGATAAATCTTATGATTTGCACTACAACGCTTACCGCAAAATTTTTGACCGCTGCGGAATAAAGTACTTTGTTGTCGGAGCTTCGAGCGGCGCGATGGGCGGAAATAAATCGGAAGAGTTTATGGTTAAATCAGACGCCGGTGAAGATACTGTGGCGTATTGCGAACATTGCGGTTATGCCGCTAATATTGAGGTTGCTACGTCAAATATAGAGCCGGTAGCCCGCAGCGCGGAGAGTAAAGAAATTTTTGAAATTTCAACTCCTGACGTAAAAAGCATTGATGAACTTTGTGAGTTCCTCGGAATAGATGAAAGGGAAACGGCAAAATCACGGGTTTACATTTTCGAGGAAAAACCGATTTTGGTTTTGATGTCAGGTAATGACGAAGTAAATGAAACGAAGTTGGAAAACGCACTCGGCGGAGCTGTGCGTCCGGCGCATCCTGAAGAACTGAAAGAAATTTCCGGCGCGGATGCCGGTTCAATCGGACCGATTGGATTTAAGTACAGAGTAATTGCCGATAAACGCTTGAAAGAAGGGAACAACCTGTACAGCGGAGCAAACAAAAACGATTTTCACATTGGCGGAATAGACCTTAAACGCGATTTACCGGACTTGGAATATTTCGATTTGCGTACAGTTGAGAAAGGGGAAAAATGTACGCGCTGCGGAAAAGAGCTTGATGTGTTTAAAGCAATTGAACTCGGGCATATTTTCAAGCTCGGAACAAAATACACAGAAGCGCTCGGGGCTACTTTCCTTAATGAAAACGGTAAGGAAAATCCGATTGTGATGGGAAGTTACGGCATCGGCGTTGAAAGGGTTTTGGCTTGCTATGTGGAACAAAATTTTGATGAAAAAGGAATTGTTTGGGATGAGCATCTTCGTCCGTTTGATATTCACCTGCTCGGGCTTAATATGAAAAAGGAAACCGTTATTAATGCAGCCGAAGAACTTTATACTAAAATGCATGATGCGGGATTTGATGTTCTTTTTGACGATAGAAATTCCGTGCAAGCCGGAGTTAAGTTCAACGATGCGGATTTAATCGGCATTCCTGTTCAAGTGATAGTAGGAGAACGAGGTTTGAAGGAAGGTGAAGTTGAGATTAAAATTCGTAAAAGCGGAGAAAGATTTAACGTTAAAATCGATTCTGTTTTAGACGAATTGAAAAAGGTTGTAAAGTAAAAAAATATTTGTTTTGTGCCGGTTACATGCCCAAAATGTTTTGAACAAAACGAGAATATATTTTTTTACATTTAAAAAAACTTTTTATTATTTTTATAAGCTAAATTTAAGGAGATAGAGAAATGGCGAAGAAACAAACATTTGCCGATAAATCTAAAGGAAAAGGAAAAGCGAATAAGATTACGGTTAAAGTTGTAAAAACCGTAAAATCCGAGAAAGGAAGCTACAAGTTTCTTGAAAACTTTGTCCAATTAGATGACGTTAACCAAGTTGCAAATTTGAAATAAGCGACAGCAATTGTCGCTTTTTTCATAACTCCTCCAATTTAAAAATCACAAGTGTGAAAAATTAAAATTATTTACGGGTAATAATCTTTCCGATTTTAACCGTTATTCCGCGCTTTATACTGAAGTTTTTTATTTCCGTTTTATTATGATTTTTTTGGGGAATGCAGCCGGTTAGCCGCTTTGAAACATTAAAGTTAAGCCTGATTTTGGGAGGCTGTTTCATTGCTGTTTGTCTATTAATGCAAAAATATTTTTGCAAATTATTTAATACAAAAGGACATTATGCTGACATTTCAGGAAATGGGCTTATCGCCCGAAGTTATCGAAGCTGTTGAAGAACTCGGCTTTGAAAATCCCACCCCGATTCAGGAAAAAGTTATTCCGCTTTTTTTCGAAAATGAAAACGACATTGTCGGTCTCGCACAAACGGGAACCGGTAAAACGGCGGCATTCGGTTTGCCGATAATCGAAACCATCGAAGCAAAAAAGAAAAGCGTGCAAGCGTTGATTTTAGCTCCCACAAGGGAATTGTGTATTCAGATCTCAAGAGATTTGCAAGATTTTGCGCGGTACAAGAAAAGTGTGAAAATAGCCGCCGTTTACGGAGGCGCAAGTATGGAAACGCAAATCCGCGCTTTGAGAAAAGGCGCAAACGTTATTGTTGCAACCCCGGGCAGAATGCTCGACTTGCTGAACCGCGGCGCTGCAAATATTACCAAATTGAAAATTGCCGTACTCGACGAAGCCGATGAAATGCTAAATATGGGATTTCGCGACGAGCTTGACGGAATTTTGCAGACTACTCCGGAAAATAAACGAACGCTCCTCTTTTCCGCGACTATGCCGAAAGAAGTAGCGCGCATCGCCAAAAATTATATGCACGAGCCGGTTAAAATAACAATCGGAAAACAAAATTCCGGAGCTGAAAACGTAAATCATATTTTTTATCAAGTTCACGCCAAAGACAGATATTTGGCTTTGAAAAGAATTGCCGATTACAATCCCGATATTTACGGAATAGTATTTTGCAGAACGCGAACCGAAACTAAAGAAGTAGCCGACAAGTTAATAAAAGACGGCTACAATGCGGATGCGCTTCACGGAGATTTATCCCAATCGCAGCGCGACTATGTCATGAAAAAGTTTAGAGAAAAATCTCTTCAGATGCTTGTGGCAACAGATGTTGCGGCGCGGGGAATCGATGTAAACGATATTTCGCATGTAATTAATTATAATTTGCCGGACGAACTTGAAATTTACACGCACAGAAGCGGAAGAACCGGACGCGCGGGAAAATCGGGAATTTCGATTGCAATCGTTAATTTCAGAGAGAGAAACAGAATTCCGTTGATTGAAAAAATTATCGGGAAAAAGTTCGAGCAGGAACTCGTTCCCACCGGAGATGAGATTTGTAGGAGACAGCTTTTTAATTTAATCGACAGAATGGAAAAAGTGAGAGTCGATGAGAAACAGATTGCCCCTTTTATGGAAAAAGTTAATAAAAAATTGGAATGGCTTCCAAAAGAGGAAATAATAAAACATTTTGTCTCGTTGGAGTTTAACCGATTTTTGGATTATTACAAAGGCGCTCCTGACTTAAACGTAAACGCCCGAAAAAGCGCAAAAGGAAGCTCCGATTCCGGACGCGGAAGAAGAGAGGGAAGAGCCGGAAAATATGATGATAATTTTGCAAGATTATTCCTAAACCTCGGTAAAAAAGATGGGCTGGAAGCGAGAAACATCATTGGGCTGGTGAATGATAAAACAAACAATCGCGATATAAATATCGGAGATATTGATATAAAAGATAACTTTACTTTCTTTGAAGTAAGTCAGGATTTTGCCGACGACGTGTTGAAGGCATTCAACAAAGGAAGTTACAAAGGAAGGCAAATAAGAATTGAACTTGCTGAAAAAAGCGGAAGACAAGGAAGAAAAAGAACATCGTCCAAAAGCTCCGCCGGCGGGCGAGGCAGGTTTTCTTCAAAAAGTTCCGGTAAAAAAAGCGGAAGAAATTTTAAAGAAGGACGGGAAAAAGGGAGAAGAAGAAAAAAGAAGTAATTTTCTTTTCTTCTGAAAAATTATAATTTACATTCATTTTGAAATTAGCGGGAAGAGATTCTCGCTAATTTCAGTTTAAATGGGGGAAGTGTTTGACGTGGCTCTTTGCAGCGACAAAAATCGCATCTCAAAGAACCACAAAATAACACTATGAAAGGTAATTCTCCTCCATGCAAGAGGTGATTTCGTTAAAAGCATCGTCAACCGAATCACAAAACGAGAAGAGTTTTAAGTCGCTTTTTTTAATCATCTCGTTTTCAACAAGCATGTCGAAGTTAATCATCTTTTTCCAGTAATCGGAACCGAAAATAATGACCTTCATTTTTTTATTTATTTTTTTTGTTTGAATTAATGTAAGAACTTCAAACATTTCATCCAATGTTCCAAAGCCGCCGGGAAAAACGATAAGAGCTTTCGCCATATAGATTAACCAGAACTTGCGGATAAAAAAGTAATGGAACTCAAATGCTAATTCCGGAGAAACCCACTCGTTAACATATTGCTCGAAAGGAAGACTAATGTTCATTCCGATTGATTTCCCTTTAGCTTCTTTAGCTCCTTTGTTCGCGGCTTCCATAATTCCGGGTCCTCCGCCGCTGGCAACTATAAATCTGTGTTTGGGGTGTTTTAAGTTAATAGACCACTCGGTTAACCTTTTGGAGAGTTCACGCGCTTGTTCGTAGTACCAAGAAAGCTCAAGCATTTTTTCAGCGGTTTTAAGTTTTTTTGCGTATCCTCTCGTTTTATCTTTTTGTTTTTTAAGCTCTTTTAATTCTTTAAGAGCTTCCTTTTCCGATTTGATTCTTGCCGAACCGAAAAAAACAAATGTATCTGTAACATCATTATCTTTAAACCTTTTTTCCGGTTCAATAAATTCCGATAACACTCTGATTTCTCTTGCCTCGTGAGACAATAAAAAATCAAGATTTTTGTATGCTTTTTGAGGTTTTAAATTTTTTACCATCAGCATCTCCATAGTTTTTTAAAAAAAAGAGTATTGAACTTAATCAATTTTTTCAAAAAGTCAATTTTTCATTTGAAAAATTTTAGTAAGATAATATTTTGATGTGCGGTTAAAAACACATAAAACAAATTTTGAGAATACTGATTAAACATTTCAACTACTTCGTAGTTGGTTGGTTGTGCTGCAATTTCATGGTCCCCGAA
>CAYLYR010000159.1:0-5831 GCA_964387835.1 uncultured Melioribacter sp. | reverse complement strand
TCCATATTAAAAAAAGGCGCTGATAGAATAGAACTGCTTGATTATGCGTCCGGCAAAACCATTACGATTAAAGGGGATGAGATATTATCTCCCTCAAAACTTGTCGATAGATATTTTGAAAAAGCGCGTGATGAAAAAATAAATTTTGAGAAATCAAACGAGCTTCTGCAAAATACAACTCTTCAATATGAAAAAAGGATAGCAGAGTTTGAAGAACTTAAAAATGCGCAAACATTAAAAGACTTGCTTGAATTGAAAAAAAAGATGAAGTTTGCAGATAAAAAAAATCAAAAGAATAAATTGGAAGACGGAATAAAATACAGACGTTTTATTATTGACGGGAAATACTATGTTTATGTAGGAAAGGATTCGGCAAGCAACGACAGACTTACGTTACGCTTTGCCAAACAAAATGACTATTGGTTTCACGCGCGCGGTTTACCCGGCTCACATGTGGTTTTAAGAGTTGAGAATAGTAAAGAAGCCGTTCCCAAAAGTGTATTAAAAAAAGCCGCTTCAATTGCCGGATTTTTCAGTAAAGGCAAAACGGCAAAGCTTGTTCCCGTTTCATACACATTCAGAAAATTTGTGCATAAGAAAAAAGGAATGGCGCCGGGCAAAGTTCTTTTGTCGAAAGAAAACGTTCTGTTGGTTAAGCCTGAAATCCCAAAAAGTTGCGAGGAAAATTATGAATAAAATAAATGCCAAAGGTTTATCTCCTTTTGTGTCTGCTGAAAATGAATTAAGAAATGCGGCGGAGGCTTTGAAGATAGGTAATCACGGAAAAGCCCGTGTTTGTTCACGCAGAGCAGTTGGGATGGTTGTTGACTACTACTTAAAAAATAATGAGAAATTGCGTCCTATATACGGAAATAGTTTCATGAACAATGTAAGAGGAATTGCGGCGGACAGCGGTATCCCGCAGAAAATCAAATCCCTTGCGGAAAAATTAATTGCACACACTGGCCCCGATGAAATCTCCGGAGATGAATCAATTGATTATGCCAACCGAATAATAGAGTTTTATAAAGGAAAAATATCCGATTCCGATTGAGGTGATTAAAACCGGCGGAGGAATAACTTTACCACCAATCCGTCGAAACCGCATCCAATAAACGCCTTACAACTTCCTTATTCTGACTTTCGATTTCCGGTTTTCTCGGAATAGGCGAAAAAGGATTTGGCGGGTCATGCAGAAATTCGGGCATATTCCCTTTTACATATTTCGCCCATTTTTTTCTCCAAGCTTCGGGAAGTCTCTCCGGCAGCTCCAATCCGTTGATGATGTGGTAAATGATAGTCCAAATTCTTGTCGTAGCGGTTACGGAATATCCTCCGCCGAAAGTGATTAGAATATTTCCCTTGGTAAATTTATCGGCAAGCTCCAATACTCGCCGATACAACGCTTCAAAATCTTGAGTAGTCAACATCAGGTCGGCAAGAGGGTCGCTGTAATGAGGATCGGCTCCGGCTTGAACAACAAGAGCATCGGGGCGAAACCACGAGAGAGCGGGAACTACTCCCTTTTCGATTACACTCAAGTACGATTCCCCTTCCGTAAAGGGAGCCAAAGGCAAATTAAGTTTAAGAGATTTCCCCATACCCTTACCCAACTCGTGAATCCATCCGGTACCGGGGAAAAGAAATTCGCCTGTTTCGTGAACAGAAATTGTCATAACATGTTCGTCCGAGTAAAAGATTTCCTGAACGCCGTCTCCGTGGTGAACGTCTAAATCGAGATAAGCAACGTTCCACCCTTTGTTTGTCATCTCCTTTATTCCCAAAGCTAAGTCATTGTAGAGGCAAAACCCTGCAGCGCTGTTGTAATGAGCGTGATGTAATCCGCCGCCGAGCTGCAAAACTTTATTTGCTTTCCCTTCAAGAAGTAACCGAGCGCCGAGCTTTGTTCCACCGCAAATGTATCTTGCTCCCAACGCCATATCTTTAACGATTGGATTATCCTGAGTGTCCAATCCGTACTTATCTATATTCGGAACAGTTTCACCGTTAGAGGCTTTCTCAACGGCTTCGATGAAATCCTTATCGTGTATTTGTTGGAGTTCTTCAGGAGTAGCAGGTTCGGGCATTTCGTGAGATGTCATTACTCCTAACTCTTCAAGTAAATCAATAACCATTTCACTCCGCAAAGGACTGAAAGGATGCCCTTCCCCAAGGTTATAAAGCGAATATTTCGGATGATAAATTACTTTACACATGATATATGAGGAGGCCAAATGACTTCAATATTTTCTTTGCAAATTTCAGATGCCAACGATTTTATCTCCATTGTGTTCACTCGCAACACAAGTCTCGATTTTTCTTCATTATCAGGATAAGTTAAAATAGAGTGAATATTTATTTTACGTTCAGCCAATATCATGGAAATCTTTGCTAATTGCCCGGGTTTATTGGTAAGTCGTACTTCCAATCTTCCGGAAGGTTTATGAACGCCGGTTAATTTAAGCAAAGCGTCTAATAAATCAACGGCGGTAATAATTCCGACAAGTTTTTCATTTTCCAAAACCGGAAGACAACCGATTTTCTTTTCCCGCATTAACTGAGTTGCAACCTCAACGGGATTTGTCGGATAAGTTGTTTCTACCGGGGAAATCATAACTTCCCTAACCAATGCGGACGGGTCAAAAGGGGTTTCGGCAAGACGGCTTGTTGCAAGCCTTAAATCCCTATCGGTAATGATGCCGACTAAAGTTTCCTCTTCCAGCACCGGCAAATGCCGTATATGCTTTTCATTCATCAATTTGTACGCATCGCATAGAGTTGTTGATGATTGTACCGTAAATGGATTTTTGTGCATTATTTCATTTATTAACATATTAGCTCCCTAATAATCTGGTCTTGATTTTGCATTACGGTTAAAAATCATCTTGATGTTTTTTTCGACTAACGGTTCATCCGATTTGATTGCTTTCAATTCAAGTTCCCAAAGCCAAGGAAGTTCCTCAATCATCTGTGAAATCTTGCCTAAAGTTTCCCACAATCCTCCACAATCTTTAATCTCAAATTCACTCTTTATCTCTTCGATATCTCTGTCTGTTAACGGAGTAATTCTCGTTAGCTTCTTTCCCTTGCCGTCATAAATCTTAATTAACGGACCAAATAATTTATCGGAATTAACTTTTATCTGAACCGATTCCTCATGGTCATTGATAAAACCGATATTGAAATTTTCAAATATTTTTGTAATTGCATTATCATCTACTTCGATAAAACCGTTCTCTCCGATATTTTCCGAAAGCGCTTTTTGTGTAACAATTCTTGCATCGGTTGCGTTAACGTCATCGAACCACGCAATTTTACCAAGGGGAATTTTTTTATATTCAACATATTTAACAACTTTCCCAAGGGCGCGAGCGGCAATTTCAGGGAACCTGAAGGCAGGGAATTCTCTTCCTTCCGTAATAAATTCGGAATCCATTCTAATCGTTCCGGTTTCTCCCATCAAGCAAAGCAGTACAGGCTTTTTAATTTCGGATTCCTGCTCAGCTCTGCAAACTCCTCTTTTAATTGCTTCGGCAACAGGCTCTGTGCTGCAAACACCAACGCAGGCATATCCAACAAGAAGCGAATGAACTTCTTCGTTCATCAGGGCTTCATAAACTTTTTCCTCATAATTTTCCGCATTTGTAAATGCCCCGAGATTTACCAGCCCAGGACCTTTTAGCTCAAGTCCGTTTGCTTCACTTGCATCTGCAAAAATTGTAGCCATACCTGCGGAATTTGCAATGACAGAAACACCTCTTCCTTCCGGCAAAGGCTGACTTCCGAGCACAAGCGCAATATCAAAAAGTTCGTCCAACGTTTCTGCTAAGATGGTTCCCGTTTGACTAAATAACGCTTCAACTTCTCTTCTTCCGCCGGAAAGCTCACCGCTTTTTTCCTCGGCAGCCTTTCTTCCGGCTGAACTTTTAGCGCTTTTCACACAAAGAATCGGTTTTTTATGTGTCATCCTTCTTGCTATTCGAACAAATTTCCGGGGATTTCCGAACGTCTCGAGATATAAGATTGCCATTTTCGTGTTGGAATCTTCCATCCAATATTGAAGTAAATCATTCCCTGAAACATCAGCTCTGTTTCCGGCAGAAACAAAAGTAGTAAAACCAATTCCTTTGTCCATGGCATATTCAAGAATTACCAAGCCCAATGCGGCGGAATGGGAGAAAAATCCGGCATTCCCGTGTTTTCCTAATCCCGGAGCAAGACTTGCATTTAACCTAACTTCAGAATCCGTATTAATCAATCCGAGACAACTTGGTCCGAGCAATCTTACGCCATTTGCCCTTACTAAATCAACAAGTTTTTTCTGTCTTATTTTTCCCTCTTCGCCCGCTTCGGCAAAACCGGCGGTAACAACCAGCAAACCTTTTGCGCCGTGCTTTATTGCCTTCTCCGAAACCTCCAATACATATTCTGCAGGAACTGAAATTACAGCCAAGTCGATTTTTTCAGGAATATCTTTTATTGCCGAATACGCTTTAACTCCGTTTACGGAATCAGCTTCGGGATTTACGGGATAAACTGTTCCGGTAAATCCGTTGTGCAGAATATTTCTGAAAATCATATGTCCCAAAGATGTACTATCCCTAGAAGCTCCGATAACGGCAATCACCTTAGGACGTAGCAAAGGCATTAAAGAATTAGCAACGGAAATTCTTTCGAGAAGTTCCGCTCTGCGCCATGTTGCCGCTCCTCCCTTTACGGGAAGTTCGATGTGAACAGTATCGGAACTCCAAACTTGATGGGATTGTAAACCCGAATTTTTAAATACATGCAGCATCGGTTGATTTTCCGGTAAAACTTCCGCCTCTAATTCAACATAACCGTTTGCCGCTGCCAAACCCGCCAATCTTTCCAACAATAACGAGCTAATTCCTAACCCGTGATAAGAATCGTTTACGATAAAAGCTACTTCCGCAGTTCTACCGTTTCCGGTTGAAATATAATTGCCGATTCCAATTATTTCCTGATTCTCCTCCTCTCCGATAATTGCAACCAAACAGCCTGATTCCTTAAAATCTCCGTAACACATATTTTGAATTACTTCTTTGGGAACATAGGACATCGAAGCCATGAATCTCATTCTTAAATTCTCTCGAGAGATTCCATTCATAAACTTCTCAATCAAAGGAAAATCTTTCTCATTAAAAGGACGGAAAAGAACGCCCTGCCCGTTTTTGAGTAACACATGTTCGCTAAAATTTTCGCCTTCGGGAATTATTCGAAACATTAAAAAACTCTTTTTTTTATTTAAAGATAAGTATTTATTATAAGATAAAAAAAGAGGCTTCAAAAAGAAGCCTCTTAATTGAAACAGCCAAAGAAATTATGCCATCTTCTTAATTTCTTCCACTACTTGTGGATTGGCTAGAGTAGTTATATCGCCTGGGTCTTTATTATCTGCTATTGCCGCCAAAACACGTCTCATAATTTTACCTGAACGAGTTTTAGGCATATCGGGAACTATCCAGACTTTACCCGGTTTTGCAATCGGTCCAATCTCTGATGCAAGAGTATCCGTAACCTTTTGCTCTAATTCCGCGCTTGCTTCAATTCCCGGTTTCAGTGAAACAAATACATGCGGTTTAACGCCCTTAATCGGATCAGGAACAGGAACAACCGCAGCTTCGCCGACTTCATCAACCATTAAAGCGGCAGATTCAAGTTCTTTCGTTCCTAATCTGTGTCCGGCAACGTTAATAACGTCATCAATTCTTCCGAGAATACGGAAATAACCGTCCGGAGCTTCCACCGCGCCGTCGCCTGCAAAGTATGGCCAATCGTGCCAATCTTTGCTGTTCGGGTCGCTGTTATAT
>CAYLYR010000158.1:0-5854 GCA_964387835.1 uncultured Melioribacter sp. | reverse complement strand
TGGTTGATGAATTAAGAACAAGAACAGGAATCGATGTTTTAACAGCTGATAAAGAAACGCTTAGAGCAGAACTGAAAAAACATGGCGTCGAACCTGACGAAGGGGAAAGCAAAGGAAAGCTAATAGATGAACTTTTTGAAGTTACCGTTCAAGACGATTTAATTCAGCCTACTTTTATTACTGATTATCCGGTTGAGCTTTCGCCGCTTGCAAAGAAACACCGCACGCGCGAAGGATTGGTAGAACGCTTTGAAGGCTTTGTTGCCGGACGAGAAATATGCAATGCTTTCAGTGAGCTAAATGATCCCTTCGACCAAAAAGCACGTTTTGAAGAACAAGCAAAAGCGAGAGAAGAAGGAGATGAAGAAGCCCATCAAGTTGATTACGATTATGTCCGCGCTCTTGAATATGGAATGCCGCCTACGGCAGGTTTAGGCGTTGGAATTGACAGATTAGTTATGCTGCTTACAAATCAATCTTCAATTAGAGATGTGATTTTGTTCCCTCAGATGAAACCTGAAGTCAAATAAGAATTGAATTCAATTGAGGCGGCGTTATTATTGAACGCCGCTTCATTTAATTCGGGTTAATGAAAAGATGAAAAAGAATTTCTATATATTGATTACAATCTTATTTATCGCCGTTAATATTAACGGACAAGACAGCCTAAACATTAATCCAAAAGTAAAACCTTTCTTGTACGAGAACTTTCTCTACCCAAAATTTTCCAATCTGAAAATCGATTCTGTTCGCTCAACTCCTTTTTTAACAAGAGAAAAAATAAAAACAAAAAGTTTGTTAATTTACGGCGGATTAACTCTTGCCGCCGGAATCGGGGTGCACATTTATCAATCCAATGCATGGTGGAGAAATCAGAACTCCCATTTCCATTTTGAGAATGATAATAAATATGCGCTTCAGATTGACAAATACGGGCATTACTACGGAGCTTATTTACTCGGGCATATTTTTTCTTCTACTCTCGAAGCTTCAAACCTGGACTTGGAGTCGAGCTACCAATACGGCGCATTACTCTCGTTTCTTTTTCAAATGTATGTTGAAGTTGAAGACGGCTTCGGACCGAATTGGGGATTTAGTCCGGGAGATGCAGCAGCCGACTTACTCGGTTCTACTTATTTTCTTTCTCAATATTATTTTCCCGTTCTGCATAATTTTCAGCCGCGGCTTAGTTATTGGCCCACGGAAAAAGTTTTATCGGGAAAAACAAACGCAATAATTATTGATGATTATGAAGGGCAGACTTTTTGGATGTCTATCAGAATGAAAGACTTGCTGCCCGAATCATTGGCGCATTATTGGCCTGCGTTTTTAATGCTTGCGGTTGGAACGGACGCGCGAAACTTAGACGGACACGGGGGAGGAGAGCGTGAGTATTTCTTATCATTCGATATTGATTACGATGTTCTCCCGCTGCATGGAGAGTTCGGGCAGTGGGTAAAAAACACGCTCGGATTATTTCATTTCCCAATGCCGGGTATTCGGCTTTCCCCCGGTTTTGCCGGCTTTGCAATTATCTATTAAAGGAGATATTTGAAGTACAGCATTATCATACCGACATTTAACGAAGAGAAATTATTGCCGGCTCTTTTAAGTGAGATTTCGGATGCCGAATTAAAAAAGAGATTTGATTATGAAGTAATTGTTTCCGACGGAGGGAGCAGGGATAAAACTCTTGAAATTGCAAAACGCTATGCCGACAAGGTAGTTGAGCATCATGAAAGCTCCAGACAATTGATTTCACAAGGGCGGAACAGAGGCGCGGAAACTGCATCAGGAGAAATATTGATTTTTATTAATGCGGATATTCGTATTTCGGAGTTGGAAAAACTTTTCATGAAAATAGAAGATGAATTTTTTCCCGGTAATTATATTGCTATGACGTGCGGAGTAAAAGTTTTTCCCGAAGATGAAATCTTTTCAGATAGATTATTCCTTGGCTTTTATAATCGTTATTTTTCATTTTTGAATTTTATCGGATTGGGAATGGGAAGAGGTGAATGTCAAATTATTCGTAAGGCTGATTTTGTTGCGGTAAACGGCTACAACGAAATAATGGCGGCAGGAGAAGATTTTGATTTGTTCAAGCGCCTACGTAGAAAGGGGAAAATACTTTTTCTAAAAACTTTTTTCGTATTTGAATCACCCCGAAGATATAGAAAATACGGGCATGTTAAGGTGTTCTTCACTTGGCTTGCGAATGCTCTTTCGGTTATGGCATTTAATAAATCGCTCTCCGATGATTGGGAGGATATCAGATGAAAAAAATATGCTTTATTGCTATCCTTTTTTTTACAAGTTTAATAAATGCTCAAACGGGCTATGTAGAAGTCGGCAATCAGGTTTACACCTTTCTTGAAAGATTGAATTCGGAAAATATTATTGATTCTTATAATCCCTTTGAACTGCCAAAATCGAGAAACGAAATCTCAAAGTTGTTAGAGAAAATAAGTTCAAAACAGAATTTACTTTCCTCTACCGACAAAGAAAAACTCGATTATTTCTTAAAAGAGTTTTCGTACGATCTTCTCAACAAAACAACAGAGCTTTCTTCCTTCACCAAAAACGGCTTTTCATATTTAGCAGATGATAAGCCGAAATATCTCTTTTATTCGTCGGGCGCAAATGGCAGCTTTTTCGTAAATCTTCTTTTGGGAAGTAATGTAATATTAAAGGAAAATAATAGCGAAAGATTTGCTTCCGTTTTCCCATATACTTTCGGCGGGGAATTAAAAGGGGATTTCGGAAATAATCTCGGCTTTATGTTGCGCGGGATGAACGGAAGTTATTACGGTAAAAAAGATCTACTGAAAAATGAACCGCTGTTCGATTATAACTATAAATTCAGTCAATCTGATACGCTTTACGGCAGTTCATACTTTGACCACTCGGAAGGATACTTAACATATCAATCAAAATACGCAGACTTTAAAATTGCAAGAGACCGAGTAAACATAGGTTACGGAAATATCAAAACTATTCTCGGAAATATTTCTCCGCGCCTCGATTACATTTCGGCAAACTTAAGATATAAATTTCTTGAGTTCTCATTTCTGCATGGAAAATTGCTTGGGCAGCTCTCTACTGTAAACGGTGTAAGAAATGTTACGGAGAAGTATTTTGTCTATCACCGATTCGCTTTCAATTTACCGTTAAGTTCTCAGTTCGGAATTGGTGAAACAGTAATTTATTCAAGGCGAGGTATTGATTTAAGTTATATGAATCCTTTCGTATTCTACAAAAGCGCCGAGCATGCAAATCAGGATAGAGACAACTCCATGCTTTTTGTCGATTTTAAAACTACCGGATTTTTGCCGAACGTAACGATTTATTCTCAGTTAATGCTTGATGATATGGATTTCAGTAAAATCGGAACAGGCTGGTACGGTAACCAAACTTTATGGAACGTCGGCGCGGCATTTTCTCCGAAGTTCTTAAACTCCGATTTTATAGAATTGCAATTAATTCGCGTTGAGCCTTATTTTTATACTCATAGAACTTATGACAATAATTACACTAATCTCGGTTATCCTTTAACGGATAATGTTCGCCCCAATTCATTGATTTATAATTTTAGTTATAAATTTTCTCTCTACTATAATCTTGATTTTACTTTTGGTTACACTTACACTAAACACGGAGCAAATGAAATCAGCCTTTCGGACGGAAGCATTTACAATGTTGGAGGCGATATAAATTTAGGACATAGAACAGAAGATGCTTTGAATGTACAATTTCTCGACGGAAAAATTTCAAGAGAAAATAATACATCTTTCGGAATTATATACGAACCGTTTTTCGGTTATCGATTTCTATGTAAAATTCGTTATATTTCAGTTGCTAATGAGTCTCTATCATCAAAAAAAACAAATATTTATTTGACGTTTTCAATGAAAATGTAGTGTGATTTAAATCATATTTTTACCATGTCGAATTATTTATTTTATTGAAAATAAAATGGATTATTGTGCAAACAAAAAGTTTTAAAGCTATTGCATTGGAAAAATTTCTTTATTCTTACGATGGAAAATTTCCATCCGTACATCCGACAGTATTCATTGCTCCCGGTTCAAAAATTATAGGCGATGTGGAAATTGGTGAAAACTCTTCCGTTTGGTACAATTGTGTAATTAGAGGCGATGTGCATTATATTAAAATAGGTAAAAACACAAACATTCAGGATTTATCGATGTTGCACGTCAGTATTGGTACACACCCGCTTAATGTCGGCAATAGTGTTACGGTTGGTCATAGCGTTAAACTTCATGGTTGTACGATAGAAGATTTCACGCTAATCGGAATTGGCTCTGTTGTTTTGGACGGCGCAATTGTACAAACAAATTCTGTAGTAGCTGCAGGCGCGGTTGTAACTCCCGGGTTTGTAGTTCCAACGGGAAAATTAGTTGCGGGCGTACCTGCGAAAATAATAAGGGATTTATCCCGAGAAGAAATAGATTACTTAAAAGTTTCGGCGAATCATTATGCGGAATATGCAAAACTGAGCTATGAATCTGAAAAAGGGGAGACGAATGAAGGTTAAATTTTGGGGAGTTAGAGGCTCAATTCCCGTGCCCGGGAAATCCACTATAAAGTACGGAGGAAATACTCCATGTATTTCGGTTGTTAACGATTCGCAAGAGCTGATTATTTTTGATGCCGGGACGGGCATTTTTAATCTGGGAAACGAAATAGTGGAAGAGAAAAATTATAAAACTCTTCATATTTTTCTAACTCATTTTCATTGGGACCATATTCAGGGTTTTCCTTTTTTTGCTCCGTTTTTCTCTCCGGGATTTAATATTAAAATCTATTATAATACAACCGACGGATTAACTGCCGCCAAAGCGATAGATGAACAGATGCAGAGCGGATTTTTCCCGGTAAAACGGGATGAGGTTTTTAAGGCAAACATTGATTTCATAGACATTTCTTCCGATGCTTCAATCAAAATTGATGATTTTATTATATCTAAAATTCACACACATCACTCCGAAGGAACCTTTTCCTACCGGATTGAGGAAAAGGGGAAAGCGTTGGTTTACATGACCGACAATGAAATTTATTGTAAGAAAGAGGAAGAGCATCCATCGCTCGACAGCATCTGTTCGCTCAATGACGATTTGATAGGATTTACCAAAGATGCGGATATATTAATTCACGACACACAATATTTTGAAGAGCATTTTTCGGAAAAAGTAGGGTGGGGACATTCCAACAATGCAGCGGTTACATTTTTTGCTCACAAAGCTAATGTAAAAAAACTTTTCCTTTTTCATTATGATCCGGGTTTTGACGATGAGAAAGTTGAACAGCTTTATTCCGAAACGATTAAAATAGCAAAAGGAGAGCTTAATACTGATGTCGATATTTATCTTTCCACCGAAGGAACTGAAGTAGCGTTTTAATTCTTCTTTTCCTAACTGAATAAATTCCATCAAGAATAGATTCAATATTTTATTTTTTTCATTTCTTTGATATTCTTATATTTACTTAAAAGATGGATTAAAAATAATGTCAAAATTTGTTAGAGTCGGCGTTTCCTCCGGTTTTATAATATCTAAAATAAATGTTCATAGATTGGTTAAATATTTATCTGAGGAATTAAATTTTAAATTAAACTCGCTCGAGATAAATTTTGTGGACTTGGAAACAATTGTAAGTATAAACAATTTATATATGAAACATAATTATCCTACCGATATAGTTACACTTGACTTTTCTCAAGGAATTAGTAGATTAGATACGGAACTTTTTATTTCGTATGATGTGGCAAATGAGAACGCCGAAAAATACGGGATTGAATTAAATGAAGAATTGATTAGATATTACTGAAATA
>CAYLYR010000157.1:0-5861 GCA_964387835.1 uncultured Melioribacter sp. | reverse complement strand
GCCCCATGAATCGAAAATCTGAAATGCGTCAATCCCCGCCTCTATTTTAGCGGAAAGATATTTAATGATTGCATTCGTTATTTTTTCAAGTAATAAATGAGCTTCATTAGAATAGTTTAATAAAAACTGTTTGGTTTTAACATAGTTTTTTGAACCTCCGCCTTCAATCATATATGTCATTAAAGTAAAGGGAGAACCGCTGAAACCGATTAGAGGAACTCTTCCGTTAAGTTTTTTCTTTGATAATCTTACAGCGTCAAATACGTATTGTAATTTTTCTTCAACGTGTTCAACATCAAGCGCAACAATATCGGAATGGTTTTTAATCACATTCTCGAAACGAGGTCCTACGCTTTCAACCATTTTATAATCAAGTCCCATTGCTTCGGGAATAACGAGAATGTCGGAAAAAATAATAGCGGCGTCAACGCCTATTTTGTCAACCGGCTGAATTGTTACTTCCGATGCAAGCTCCGGAGTTTTAACCATCGTCTTGAAGTCCGCTTTCTCCCGAATCGCTCTGTACTCCGGCAAATATCTTCCCGCTTGACGCATAATCCAAATAGGCGTTCTCTCTGTTTCCTCTTTCCTGCAAGCTCTTAAAAACAAATCGTTATCGTATTTCATATATTTCTCCCTTCAGATAATATTAAACTTTTTACTAAGTCGGCAATTCCTTCGAGTGTAAATTTCTCCGGTGTTAGCATATTAATTAATTTAAATTTTGATAAATACTGCTCCGTTACATCTCCGATTGCAATCAATATCGAATCGCCAAAAAACTCACTTGGATTTTCAATTGAAAAAATTTCAATGAATCCGCGGACTGAACTCGGGCTTGTGAAAACAAATATTTCCGGTTTGTCAGCTTTAATAATTTGAAAATCTTCATCATCCTCCGAAACAATCCTCGTAACACTTTTGTAAATCGGGATAAAATCCACATCCGCTCCCCTTTCGTGCAATCCTTTTTTCAATGTTTCGCGGGAATTTTCAGAAGCCGGGATTAATATTTTTTTTCCGGAGATTTCTTCACCATTCAAAGCTTCAAGCAATCCTTCAGCGGAATATTTTTCAGGAATAATATCAACCGCCAATCCATAAGATTCAACTGCTTTTGCAGTTTTTTTGCCGACAGCCGCAACTCTTAATCTCCCATTAATAGGTTTATTAATCTCCTTAATAATATTTGAGAAAAACTTTACGCCGTTAGCCGATGTGAAAATCAAATAATCGTAATCGGAAACATTCTTAAGTAAGTTTGAAGTTTCACTCGATAATTCAATTGCTTCGGTAACAATTGTCGGGAAATAAATAACTCTTTCTACTAAAGATTCCAATTGCAGAAAACTTTTTCGGGCGGATTCCCGACTACGAGTAATCAATATATTATCAAACTTTCCACTCACCTATTTTCTCTCGGCTTCATATATTTCTTGTAAAACTTTATCCGCTCCTGCTTTCAGCATTTCTTCCGCCAATGTTTTTCCCAACTTTTCCGGTTCGGAAATTCTTCCTCTTAATCTTTTCCTAAATGTAATCGTTCCATCGAGCGAGCCAACAAATCCGCTTAAATATAAACCGTTGCTTTTCACTTCTGCAAAAGCGCCTATCGGAACTTGGCATCCGCCTTCGAGGACTTTTAGGAATTCTCTTTCGGCAAGTGCAGCCGAGTAAGAATCATTATCTTTCAACACGGCGACAGCTTCGCAAGCAAAATTATTTGCAGAGCTTACTTCAATTCCAAGCGCTCCTTGTCCCACAGCAGGCAAAAGCATATATGTAGGAATAACCGACGAAATATGTTTTTGCAATTTAAGTCGCTCAACTCCTGCACGCGCTAAAATCATTCCGTCCCAATCGGATGCAAGAAATTTCTTAATCCTTGTCGGGACATTTCCGCGAATATCTACAATATTCAAATCGGGACGAATACTTAAAAGCTGACTTTTTCTTCTTAACGAGCCGGTGGCAACCGTGCCTCCTTCAGGAATATCTTCTATTGTCATTCCTTTTTTTCGTGCAATCAGAACATCTTCAACATCATGGCGTTTGGTGATTGCGGCAATTACAAGTCCGTTAGGTAATTCCGTTTGCAAATCTTTTAAGCTGTGAACAGCCAAATCAATCTTCCCATCTAAAAGAGCGACTTCCAACTCTTTTGTAAAAAGTCCCTTGTCGCCGATTTTCGAGAGCGAAACATCGAGGATTTTATCACCTTTTGTAGATATTTTTTTTAGAACTACCTCAACGTTTTTCAGTTTCTTTTCAAGTTCTTTTTTTACATAATTTGCCTGCCACAACGCCAAATCACTTGACCGCGTTCCGATTATTAATTTTTTCTTTTTGCCCATTTTTATTTCTCTTCAAGTTTAAATAGTTCACGAATTATTTGCGAATAAACGGCGGCTTTATCGTAATCTTCTCCTTTTTCGGATAAATGCCTTAATTCCAAAGTAGGGTTATGCAAAACTCTGCCGATAAGTCTCTTTGTCATTTTATCTATTTTTTCAAACTGATGTTCATCGAACTTATGCTTAATTTTTTCCATTTCGTCCGAGCGAATCTCTTCGAAGAACTCGCGGAACAATTTAAGTGTCGGAAGAATTTCCAGTGTGTTGTACCAAGCAAAAAACCCTACCGCCTCCTCTTGAATTATTTCCTTTACTTTCGGGACTTCTTGTTTTCTTTTTTCGAGATTGCTTTCTACAATTACTTTCAGCGAATCAATATCATGATAGAAAATTTCAGCGATTGATGAAACTCTCGGCTCAACATCACGCGGAATTGCAATGTCCATTACTACAATCGAATTCCCTTTTCGTTTTCTTATTGCAGTTCTAAAATCTTCATAATGTAAAATATAATCGTTTGCACTCGTAGCGCTGATTATTATGTCGTATTTGTAAAGCTCGTTTTTAAAGTCATAAAGATGCAGAAACTTTCCGCCGACTTTTTCCGCAAGTTTTTTCCCCCGTTCTTCGGTTCTATTTACAATCGCCAACTCTTCTACATTTTTATCTCTGAGATGTACAGCCGCTAATTCTCCCGTATCGCCGGCTCCGACAATTAAAGCTTTTTTTGTTTCGAGATTATTAAAAATCTTTTCGATAACTTTTATTGCCGCATAACTTATTGATACGGCTCCGTTGCCGATCATTGTTTCGATAATTGCTCTTTTACCTGTTTTGAGCGTTATCAACTGAAGTCTG
Source organism: uncultured Melioribacter sp. (assembly GCA_964387835.1). GTDB lineage: Bacteria > Bacteroidota > Ignavibacteria > Ignavibacteriales > Melioribacteraceae > WGAL01. Next base: position 2,649 of record CAYLYR010000157.1, on the reverse strand, counting down.
TGGAAAATGGATTTAAGAAAATCATGCTCCTCGGAAAAAAGAAATGCATCTTTTACCTGCCCAAGCACCTGACTATCTCCTACTATCAAGGAATCGATTCCGGTCGCAACTTTCAGCAGATGATTTACTGCGGAACATGCAAACAGAGGCAAGTAATTTTGCTCCTTAAGTTCAATCTGAGGTTTAATCCGAAGTAATGCAACGCGTAAATCATTAGGGGAAATCTCTTGAGATATTGCTACTCCGTATATCTCGGTACGATTGCATGTGGATAATACAATTCCTTCACTTAAATATTTATCCTTAAGAAGATAAATTAATTTGGATTTCTCTTCATTATTAAGATAAACAGCTTCACGTAAAGCTAAGTCACATGTATTGTGATTTACACTAATACCGATTATTTTCATGCAAGATTAACCTTTCAATCAAAAGTGTGAAACGAGCTTTGGAAAAAGCCCGAAGCAGCAACAGCCAAAACGGCAACAACAAAATTAAGAATCAACATGTGGATCAATTTTTTTCCGTACAAATTCCCAAAAAACTTTGTGGTAATAGTTGTTCCGTAAAAAAGCCAAACTATTATCGTAGAAATTAATTTAGGGTCGAAATAACTAAAATTGCTAAACACACGAGGAAGCCAAATTAAACCTATAATAATAGAAAATGAAAGAAGGATAAAACCGATTAGGGATGATAGAAATGAAAGTTTTTCTAAAATCTCCAAGTTTGGAAGTTTTACAAAAAACATATCGAATCGGCTTGTTTTAAGTTTTTTGAATAGGACAATATACATTAGAGCGTATGCCCCGGAAATAGAGAAAGCGGTGTAGGATAATATTGCGGTTACTACATGTGAACTGAGGGGGAAATTTTTCAGAGTATTAGGTACTTGATATTCTATCTTGAAAAAAACGACCGAAATAATCTGAAAAATCAATCCGATTCCGATAATAAAAAATCCTGTTCCTCGAATATCCGAAAGCAACTCTATCAGAAAATAAGTAAAGAGTACGGAAAATGAAATTAATGAAAATATTTCAAATTTATTAGTAATCGGCAAATGCCCGATTTGCAGAGTAAAAAGCATTAGATAAACAAAACTGAAAACTATCGTAATAAAAAGCAGAATTCTTTTTAAAACAAAAAATTTTTTATCGTCTCTTTTGAAATCCATAAAATAAGAATAAAAAACCGAGAAGTAGAGAAATAAAAGTAAGAAATTTAATATATTAAATGTTTGATTCAACTTAGTTAACTCTTTATTATTGGTTATTAAAGTTAATACAAATTGTCTTTTTTAGCAATAAATGATTGGTGAAAATTGATTAATATTAAGACAGTAAAATCGAAGCTGAAGCATGTTCCCGGAATAATGAATAAATCATATTTTTATAATTCGGCGGTCCTGATTCCAATAATACGTTTAGATGGGAAGGAGTTCCTTCTTTTTGAGATTCGCTCCCAAAATATCCGTCAAGGAGGCGAAGTCTGCTTCCCCGGAGGAAGAGTTGACGGAGATGAAAGCAGTATGGAAACAGCTATTCGGGAAACCGTTGAAGAGCTGGGGATTGAGCGCGGGAAAATAAATTTTCTCGGCTCGTTAGGAACTTTTGTTAATGTAACAGGTTTTTCTGTTGACGCTTACATCGGGATAGTTAAAATAAAATCTTTAGCCGAACTCAATATAAATAAGGACGAAGTTGAGTCTGTTTTTACAATTCCCCTTGATTATTTCTTATCCACTCCCCCGGAACAATATAGTATGAATGTTGAAATCACTCCATATAAAATTATCAACGGAGAAAAGAAAGAAACTTTTCCCGCCCAAAAATTAAATTTGCCCCAAAAATACAAGAGCAAAAGGAAAGGTTTATCGTACCCGGTTTATGTTTACGAAACTAAAGAAGCCGTAATTTGGGGAATTACCGCCTTTCTTATTAAATATTTTATTGATATGTTACATAGTTGAAATTTTATTATAATAATTTTTAGAATTAGTTAAAGTTGGCTAAATGGAAAAGCTCTCCTTAGAGGAAGCAAAAGAGAATGTAATAAAAAGAGTTAAGTGGGAACCAATTAATGAACAAGAAAAGAATTTGATTCAAGCTGCGATCTTTGATTTAACACTAAAAGGAAAAGAAGAGAAAAAAAGTGACTGAACAAAAACTTATTGAAAAAATCGAAAATGTTCCGACGCTTCCAACAGTTTATCAGAGACTTTTGGAAGTATTGGAAAATCCGGATTCTACTTCAGCCGATATTGCAAAAATTATTTCTTTGGATCAAGCTTCCGCCCTCAAAGTTTTGAAAATTGCGAACAGCCCGATATTCAGATTAACAGGGAGAATTGATAATATTCAGCAAGCGGTAATGCAGTTGGGGCTTATCGAAATAAGAAATATTGTGTTAGCTCTTTCTGTAATAAACGTATTAAAAACAAATAAGCTTTTTCCTTTTTTGAATTTATCCGACTTTTGGAAACACTCAATTGCCGTCGGCGTTGCTTCAAAACTGATTGCAAAAGTAGTTGCTCCTAAGGAAAGTGAAAATGTTTTTCTCGGCGGTATTCTGCATGATATCGGAAAATTAATTTTGATGATTTATTTTACGGATGAATATCGAGAAGTTTTTGAGAACTACAACCCG
>CAYLYR010000156.1:0-5998 GCA_964387835.1 uncultured Melioribacter sp. | reverse complement strand
TTTCACTTACAAAATAAGCTCCGTTTCGTTTAGCTTCTTCAATAACTTTTCCCTTTACCGGTCTGTCAACAATCATTGCTTGTTCGGAAGAACAGAGCGTTCCGTTATCAAACGTTGTTCCGTAAATAATATCCACAGCAGCCTTAGCAACATCGGCGGTTCTTTCTATAAACGCAGGAACGTTGCCCGAACCTACTCCGAGAGCGGGATTTCCCGTACTGTAAGCAGCCTTAACCATTGCATTGCTTCCGGTCGCGAGAATAATAGCAATGTTATCATCCTTCATCAAAGCGTTTGTGCCGGGAAGCGTAGGCATGCTCATACACTGAATCAAACCTTCGGGCGCGCCGGCTTTTTCGGCTGCATCTCTGATAATATTTACCGCTTCCGTTGTACATTTAACGGCATTAGGATGAGGAGATGCGACGATTCCGTTTCTTCCTTTAAGTGAAATTATCGCCTTGTACATAACAGTGGAGGTGGGATTTGTCGAAGGAATTAACGCTGCAACTACTCCCATCGGTTCAACAATTTTAACAATTTTACCATTGTTCCGAACATCGATAACACCCACGGTTTGTAAATCTTTTATCGATTCCCAAACATTGCGGGTTGAAAATTCATTTTTAATTTTTTTATCCTGCCAAATCCCGAATCCGGTTTCCTCGTGCGCCATCTTTGCAAGTTTCTCCGCCGCCGCAAATCCGGCATCCGCCATTGCTTTAACAACTTTATCAACTTGTTTTTGATTAAACTCTTTAAATTCAAGCTGCGCTTCTTTTGCTTTTTTTGCTAAATCTCTCGCTTCCTGAATTGAAGATAAATCCTTATCGACGTTCATAATATCCTTCCAAATTTTTCTTAACAAAATAAATATTGATAAAACAAACCGCAATGCCAATTAGTGCGATTGCGAGCGAACACATTTCTTTAGAAGCTACATTCTATCCGGCGCATTAACTCCGAGTAACGTTAAACCGTTTTTGATTGCCTGCTGCACCGCAACCGCAAGCGCAATGCGAGCTTCGGCAAGATTTTTTTCCGAGCCGATTATACGGCATTCGGTATAAAACTTATGGAAAAGCGAAGCCAGCTCTTCAAGATAATTTGCGACGCGATGCGGTTCATAATTTTCGGAAGCGTAAAGTAATTCATCGGCAAAATGGTTCAGCTTTCTCATTAAATTAAGTTCCGAATCCGTTCTCAGCAAATCCAAATTCTCCAATGATAATTTCAATCCTTCACTTTCGGTCATGCGCAATATCGATGCAATTCTCGCATGCGCATACTGGAGATAAAAAACGGGATTTTCATCGGATTGTTTTTTCGCCAACGATAAATCAAAATTCAAATGGCTCGACATATTCCGCATAATGAAAAAATAACGAACAACATCGCTTCCCACTTCGTCAATCAGTTCGTCCAATGTTACAAAATTAGCTTTACGAGTTGACATTTTCACAACCTCGCCCTTCTCCATGATTGTAACAAACTGATGAATCAATACTTTAATTTTGGAAATATCGTATCCCAAAAATTTTAATCCCGCAAGTACATCGGGATAAGTTGCCGAATGATCCGAGCCGAATAAATCGACAATTAAATCGTAGCCGCGTTCAAATTTAGTTGTGTGATAAGCAATATCGGGCAAACGGTAAGTCGGCTCTCCGGTTGACTTAACTATAACTTTATCCTTTTCGTTGCCGAGTTCGTTTAACTTAAGCCAAACCGCTCCTTCCTTTTCGTAGGACATTCCCTTTTCTTTAAATATGCGAAGAACCTCTTCTATCTTTCCCTCTTCATATAAAGAGAATTCATTGAAGAAAGATTTCATATCAATCTTCAATCTTTTAAGTGTTTTTTTTATATCTTCAAAAATTTCTCTTTCGGCTGTATCTTTGAAAAAATCGACTTCCTTTTCCTCCTTCAGCGAATCCCCTTTCTCATCAATAATTTTTCGGGCAATGTCGATTATATATTCGCCCTGATAATACTCTTCCGGGAATTCAATGCTTTCGCCGAGCAGCTCGAGATAACGCAACCGAACCGATTCCCCGAGAACGCGCATCTGCCTGCCGGCGTTGTTAAAATAATATTCCCTGTCAACATCATAACCAATCGCTTCAAGCAGGTTGGCAACCGTATCGCCTACAACCGCATTTCTTCCGTGCCCTACGGTTAAAGGTCCCGTGGGATTTGCCGAAACAAATTCCACAATTGCTTTTTTCCCGTTGTATTTATTGCTCTTCCCGAAGTTCTCCTTTTCCCGATTAACTTCAGCAACAATTTTTGCAACAAATTTTTGAGTAAACTTAAAATTAATAAAACCGGGACCGGCAATAGAAATATTTTCCAAGACGTCGGAATCGTATGAAAGATTATTTATAATTTGTTCGGAGATTTCTCGCGGATTTTTTTTCAGCTTACGAGTTAGCAGCATTGCAGCGTTTGTGGAAAAATCGCCGTGCGCGGAGTTGTTCGGCATCGAAAAACTTACATCAACATCATTAAGAAAATCCAATTTATCTTTTGCTTCATCAAAAATTTTCAATAAATAATTTTTCATCTATTCTTCCTCGTTTCCTTGTTCCGGTTCATCTTTTACTTCAATTACATTTGCATCGCCCCAAAGCTTTTCCAAACTGTAGTGCAGTCTTGTTTCATGCTTAAAAATATGAACAACCACATCAACGTAATCAACAAGAATCCAACTGTTTGTTGTTGTTCCCTCCTCGTTGTAAGGGCGGACTCCGCTCTTTTTCAACTTACGGATTACTTCGTCGGCAATCGCTTTTACCTGTATATCCGAATCACCGGAACAAATCACAAAATAATCCGCAAACGACGAAATGCCCTTCAAATCGAGAATCTTAATTTCATAACCTTTTTTTGTTAAAATTATCTCGGAAATTTGCTTTGCTAATTCCAATCCTTCCATATAAATCACCTTAATGGTTTTAATGTTAAATAATCTCGTCCCAACACAATTGAGACATCTAAAAAATAATTTTTGTTAATGCGGGAAATAACTCTCTTTTTCGGAACGCCGAGGAGCTTAGCTACATATTCGGCTTTTTTAAGGTTTCCGATTCTATCGATAATTATTGTCTTCTCAACATCAAAATTATCATAATTTCCGGTCTGCACAACATCGATATTCTTCTTCCTTAAATATTCCTTAAAAGTATCAGCCAATCCCGAAACCCCGCATCCGTTCAGCACTTCGGCTTGAATCATTTTAGTAGGGACGTAAAGTTGAGAAACGGAAATTTTCTTTTCGGTTGTTGTGCCTGTAACTTTAGCGAAGAAAATAAACATCAAGTAAATTACAACCGCCGAAAGAATAAAAATAATAATGTTTAATAAAAGATTTTTTATCCCCGCTTCTTCCTTGCCGGATTCAACTTTTTTTACGCTATTTTTAACTCTTTTCTTTGCCATATCTAAAAATTTTGAACAAATAAAATAACGATTTTTACAATCACTTTTTTGGACTATTTTTTACTGAATACAACATGTGCCGATTATCCGCATAAAATAAACGGCAAGTTCTTTAAACAAAAACCTTTATGCTGCGCGGATTGCACTCAGATACAAACGACATACTTTTTTCTTTTCCTCTGCCTTGCCATTGGCAAAAGAACGTTTTTCAAAATCGCTTTTTTGCACGATTAAAAGTCAAACTTAGATAAAATCATGAGGTGATAACTATCATTTACACAAAATACTTTGCAGCCTCTTAATAACGTAAAACCGCTGTTTTTTCCCATCGATGCGGCTTTTACAAATCTTAATTCTGCGCTCTTTTCAGTAAACTGCGCAGCTCTTTTTTCCCTTCTCGATAAATCTCATCCTTATCGTACACCAAAGATTCTCCGCTGCTTACAACTTCACGCCCGTCTATAAAAACGTTACGAACATTCTCCCGTGACGAAGTATAAATAATAGTTGAATAGATATTTTCATCATCAATAATTAAAGGCTGTGCCGGAGTATTTAAGTCAAGCAAAACCAAATCGGCTTTTTTCCCGACTTCGATACTTCCGATTTTATCAGCTATCCCGAGAGCTTTTGCGCCCTCGATTGTAGCCAACCGAAATACCGTTTTGGAATTCATCGAAGTAGGTCCGTGCAGAGGTTTCTGAATCAAGGAAGCAAGACGCATTTCCGTAAACTGACTTAAATTGTTATTGCACGGCGGTCCGTCGGCGCCGATAGAAATCGAAACTCCTTCGTCCAAATAATTAGGTACATTGGCAATACCGGAAGCAAGTTTCAAGTTTGCCGAAGGACAATGCGCAATTCTCGTTTCCGTTTCCTTGAGTATTTTAACTTCACTTTCATTAACATGAATTCCGTGCGCAAGAATAGTCCTATTTCCGAGAACTCCAATTGAGTTGAAGTACTCAATGTTATCCATTCCCGTCTTGGTTTTAACAGCTTCAATCTCTCCTTTATTTTCCGAAGCATGCGTATGATAAAGAGTCCCGGGAAAATCATTTAACATCGAATAAGTCTCTTTTAACAATTCCTCGCTGCACGAAAGAACAAAGCGCGGGGCAAACGCATAATTCAGCCTTCCGTTTTCCTTACCGTGAAATTCTTCCGCAAGCTCAAAACTCTTCTTCAAACTCTCCGAAGTACTTTCCTTAAATTTCGGCAGCAAGTCATTTTCATCAACCATGCACTTTCCGGAAAACGCTCTCATGCCGGAAAATCCAAGCTCGCCGAAAACCGCTTCGTGGTGATTGATTGTTCCCATGTCGAGAATAGTTGTCGTTCCTCCGGTCTGTAACTCGTAGATGCCAAGCTGCGCCGAACGACGAAGGGATTCAAAACCGTGTGAGTTTTCAAAGGGAAAAATCTTTTTCTGAAGCCAATCCAAAAGCTCCAAATCATCGGCTAATCCGCGGAACAATGTTTGACAAAGATGAACATGAGTCTGCACAAAGCCCGGTATCAGTGTGTAGTTCGGGAAATCATATATTTTATTATACTCGGCAAGATTAAATTCATCAAAAGGAGCAATTCGGCTTATTGTATTGCCGTTTACTTCGACAGCATAATTAATTAGAAATTCATCATCCGCATTAACAGTAACAATATTTTTCGGATGTATTAAAAATTTTTCCATCTATTTGCCTTAAATTTATCTAACAATTGTCATTTTTTTTGTCTGTGAAAAATTTCCCGCTTGCAATCGATAAAAATAAACTCCCGAGCTTAGATTGAAGTTTTCCGGATTAAATCTTACATCGTGGACACCCGCGCTTTCCCTTTTATCAATAAGTTCCGCTACTTCACGCCCCATAATATCGTAAACCTTTAAGGTTACCGATTCGCTTTCCGGTAATGAATATTCAATCGTCGTAATCTTGCTGCCGAAAGATAATTTCCCGCCGTACGGATTCGGGTAGTTCTGTGAAAGCGTAAACCTTGCCGGCGGCGCTGCTTCACTCCCAACTCCGGTAGGCAAATCGGAATCGTTTATCGGAGCTGTCCAAACACTAAGATGATGACTTGCATCAGTCTCCATCCAGATAGGATAAATTTTGCCGTCATATGCGGCAATATCGGTATAATCTCCGAAAAAGACATCCGAAAACATCGGGAATGGTGCGTCCGTAACAACGTAGTTGTCGAAAGATTCTCCGCCGTCGGTAGAGCGTGCGAGATAATATTCCGTATTCGTCCCGGTTGTATTCCGTCTGTCGTAGAATGAAACGTAAATGTTGCCGTTAGTTTGGTCAATTGCCATCGCCGCAAAAAACTGAGGTCGCTCCGTATTATCGTTATTTACTTTTATAACATCGCCCCAGGTTTCACCGCCGTCGGTTGACTTAATAATAAACACATCGGGATTTGTATTACCGTTTCGCTGGTCTGTCCACATAACGTAAATGTTTCCTCTGTAAGGAGAATTACTCGTATCACAAACCGTTATCGGCAATCCGTTGGCACGATAAACTCCCGTTACACCGTAATCCCAGCCTCCGAT
>CAYLYR010000155.1:0-6072 GCA_964387835.1 uncultured Melioribacter sp. | reverse complement strand
ATCGATTCATTCCCGATTCCAATTCCGTAATATTTTCAAGTAAGATTGAAACTACTCTTTTTGATACAATTTTCATTAGCTATAAAGCAATGAGGATTCCCATGAAAAAGCAATATTTTAAACATAAGCTGCTAACAAGATGGGATGATATTTTTAAGGATACTCTTTCCGTTATGAAAAATAATAAACTCAATCTTTCACCTGAAGCTATTTTCGGGAAAGGACTTAAAAAGAACGGAACAATAATAAGAGGAATTTCTGTCGGTACGAATTCGGGTACACAGCTTAAAAGCGGACTCAGGCTGGAGTTATCGGGGAAATTAGCAGAAAATGTTGAAATTGTTGCTGCATTGACCGACCAAAATTCTCCGATTCAACCTGAAGGCGTTACCGAACGACTTAACGAGATTGATAAAGTTTTCATAAAACTGAAACATCCATACGGCGAGGAAACGTTTGGAGATTATTACTTAAATAAAAATATAGGAATGTTTTCTAAAGTAAATAGAAAACTGCAAGGCGTTCTCGGAGAATATAATTTTGGAAATCAGAAAGGATTTGCAGCTTTCGCTTCGCAAAGAGGAAAGTTTACATCGAACAAATTTAACGGTTCGGACGGAGTTCAGGGTCCGTACAGATTGTACGGAGCAAATAATGAGCGGAACATAATAATTATTGCCGGCACCGAAACCGTTTACATTGACGGACAAAAAATGGTGAGAGGCAAAAACAACGATTACACTATTGATTACTCAAATGCAACTCTTCTGTTTGAAGCCAAAAGATTGATTACAAACGCAAGCAGAATTTACGTTGAGTTTCAATATACCGATAGAAAGTTTGAACGTACTTTTGAAGCCGCGGCGGCATCGGCGAAATTGTTTGGCAATAAACTTGTAATCAGTTCATCATATTTTTCCGAAAATGATGATGAAAACAATCCGATTGATTTTACTTTTACCGACGAAGAAAAGCAAATAATTAAAAATGCGGGCAACGACCCGACTAAAGCCGTGATTTCCGGTGTTAGATTAGCCGCATTGGATTCCTTGGGAAAGCGTAACGGAATTTACGAAAAGAGAGACACTTTGATTAACGGGGAAGAGTATTCGGTTTATTCCTACTCGCCCGGAAGTGAAACGGCAATTTATTTTGTTACGTTTTCTTACGTGGGAGAAGGGAAAGGGGATTACAGAATGATTTCTTTGGCGCAATACGAATTTGTAGGAATCGGGAAAGGGAATTATTCGCCTGTTAAATTCCTACCGCTGCCGGAGAAAAAGCAAGTCGGAGATATTAATTTCACTTATGCTCCCGCCGAATGGATTTTACTTAAAGGAGAATTCGCCGGTAGTTTTTACGATAAAAACAAGTTCTCCAATTTGGACGATTCCCAAAATTTCGGCTATGCAAATAATTTGGAATTACTTTTAAAATACGAAAAAACTCCCTACTTGGGTAACGTGAATTTTATGATTTCAAACAGATTTATCAATGGAAAATTTTCACCTTTGGAAAGAATTGATAATGTGGAATTCAGCCGTGATTACAACATTAACTCCGTTAATAATACCGGACAAATAAAAAGAGAAGTGAAACTTGAGATAAAACCGAGTAAAAATATCGCTGTTTTCGGGAATTACGGATTGGTGAAATATTCGGATTCGCTCTATTCCAACAGATACAATTACGGATTTACACTTAACCGTAATAATCTGCTGCAGTTGAAATTCAGCAACAATTATGTGTCATCGGTCAGCAGCGGAATTAAAAATTCTTTCATGGACCAAAAAGGAACCGGCTCCATCAAATTTTGGAAAATTAAGAGCGGATTGGATTTTGAAAGAGACAAAAAAGAATATTACGTCAATTCCGCCGATACGCTTATCAACCTCAGTCATGATTATCTCGAAGTTTCTCCCTTTATTTCAAGTGAAAATGTCCGCGGATTTTCCGTGAAATATAAATATAGTTTAAGAAACGAAAAAGAGCCGTTAGCTAACATTTTATCGGAAAAATCTTTTTCTGCTACACATGAAATGGAGCTTGCGTTTTCGGGAGCACGAGCTTTTACTACTAATATTAACATTGCATACAGAAAGAAAAAATATAGCGAAAAATGGAAGTCTGCAGGCAAAGGGGATAATGAAAGTATTTTAGTCCGTTCACTTTCAAAAATTAATTTGTTTTCCCGATTTATCACCGGAAATTTTTTCTATAACGCTGTAACCGAAAAAGCCGCTAAATTGCAGAAGATATTTATTCCCGTTCCGGTCGGAAGCGGTAATTATATTTATACAGGTGATGTAAATTCCAACGGAATTGCAGACGAAAACGAATTTGAACAGACAAATATCAACGGAAATTACATCGTTACTACAATTCCCACCGATGAACTTTTTCCGGTTATTAATTTGCAGTTAAGTACGAGATGGAAGTTTGATTTTAAAAAAATATTCAAGTACAAATCAACATATAAAACTTTGCTTGCTCCCATTAGCGGTGAAACATTTTTGAGAATTGACGAAAAAAGTAAAATAGCCGAAACCGAAAAAATTTACCTTTTAAATTTGCCTTACTTCATGAACGATTCCACAACCATCAACGGCTCAAACATTTTTAGGCAAGATATATATTTATTCAGATTCAATTCATCTCTTTCACTAAGAGGCAGATTTTTGCAAAATAGATTTTTAAGGCAGTACAGCAACGGACTGGTTCTCGGATATAAGAGGGAAAAAAGCATAAGATTACGCGCTAAGCTTGCACGAGAAATTCGTTATCAAGCAGATTACTTAATGTCGAATGACAACCTAAATTCCGGAACAAATTTTTCGCGTTCACACACTGCGAGCACAGAAGAGTTTAATTCCGACTTCAGTTATCGTCCATATAATAATTTCGAACTGGGAATAAAGCTCGGCGTAGGCAAAACCGTTGATGTTTTTCCGGCTGTACCAATCAAAATTAATTTTAATTCACAAGAAGTGCGTTTCGATTTCTCATTTGTCGGCAAAGGGAGAGTGAGAATTAGCGCAGAACGCACGGAATTATTAAGCAACACGGAGGATTATAAAGTACCGTGGGAAATTTCGCAAGGGAAGAGAATCGGAAAAAATTATTTGATTCGATTAAATATCGATTATAAATTGAGCAAAAATTTACAGTCAACATTAGTTTATTCAGGCATAAAATACGGAAAGGAAAATTTTATTCACACATTGCGCGCCGAAGCGCGTGCTTATTTTTAGAAAAAGGAGAAATTATGACTGCAAAAATGTGTTTGGTTGAAGTCCATATTATAAAAAGAAGTGAAAAAATCATAAAATATTTAATGATGAAACGCGCCGAGGATGAGAAGTATCCCGGTGTTTGGCAGATGGTTACAGGACATATCGAACCCAATGAAACATCATACGAAGCAGCCATCAGAGAGACTTACGAGGAAACCGGAGCAAATCCAAACAACTTGTGGAGCATTCCGCACGTCAACTCCTACTATAATCCTCAAACGGATTCAGTCTGTATGATCCCCGTATTTTTAACGGAAGTAGAAGAATCATTTGAGCCGGAATTATCTAAGGAGCACGAAAAATATATTTGGGCGGATAACAAAGAAGCCGTTAAATTAGCGGCGTGGCCCGGACAGAAAAAATCGATTGAAATAATCGAAGAATATTTCACCAATAAATCAAGTAAGCTAAGATTCCTTAGGATATTGTAATTAAAAGCATTAGCTTATTTTATCTCACTGACAATATAGCCTAAATCGTTGAGATGTTTAATAATTGCGCCGTATCTAACGCCTCTACCGCTTACGGTCAAATAAGAGATATTTACTTGCTCAATAATGAATTTCAGAATTAAGCTGCCGTAAATCAGTAAATCCTCACGTCCTCTTAATATGCTCCCATATAGTTCGATAAGTTTGTTTCCCGGAGTATTTTTACCGATTGCAATAAAATCAAGAATTTGTTGGTATTCTATCTGCATCCCTTCAATTTCATTCTCGTTATAGTGTTCTCTCATTCCTACCTGAATTGCCGCTAAACTTGTCGGTGTGCCCGCAACAGCTATTACGTTTTTAACTTTATCAATAAATTTTATCTGCTCCGGAAAAATCTTATTTTGAATAAATGCGGAGATTTTATTTAATCTATAATCATCAAAGGGAAATGATTTCGAAAATCTATCGTACAGAGTAACAACTCCAACTTCAAAACTCTTATAATCCAATAAATTCCTTCTTTCTCCAATCGCAATTTCAGTACTTCCTCCGCCTATGTCGATTACCGTGACACGCCCCTCTTTTTCACAACTTGTTGCTGCTCCTAAAAATGAATAATATGCCTCCTCTTTCTTAGACAATATTTTAAGCTCTACATTCGATATTTCTTTTGTCAATTCACTTATAACATTTCTGTTTTCGGCTTTTCTTAGTGCAAACGAGCCGGTAATTAATATCTCGGAGCATTTATTATATTCAATTTTTGCCGAATATTCCTTCATTATTTCCGTCAATAACTTTATTCTTTTCTCCGAAATTTTCCCGGTTTCTTCAAGATTTTCCGCTAACCGGCTGATTTTATATTCATTAAGGATAGTTTTTAACTTTTTCGACTTATAATCATATTCCGCAATTAGTAACAACACGGAATTAGAACCAATATCTATTGAAGCTAACTTCATTATTTCCTCATTTTTTCTTATAATTGGATTCAATGTTAATTATAATTATGGAAAGATGAAAATTAAAGAAAAAGAATTTGAACTCTTCCTTGAAGATTTGAAGAAATTGGTCTCGGAGATGGGAGCAAGGGTTAGATTTGAAAGAGGAGATTTCCTGGGCGGCTATTGTATTCTTAAAGATGATAAAGTGATTGTGATTAACAAATTATCGACGACTCAACGGAAAGTGATGATACTTGCCGCAGCATTAAAAGAATTGGGAGTTGATGATATTTATTTGCCTCCGAAGTTAAGAGAATTTATTGAAGAAATGGATGAGAACAGATGAAAATACTCGTAATTAACGGTCCTAATTTGAATTTGTTAGGCAAGCGTAATCCTGAACAATACGGCGCGCTTACCCTTGAAGAAATTAATCTGATTTTAACTAACAAATTTCCTTCCCATTCTTTTACTTTTGTTCAATCCAACCATGAAGGCAAAATCATCGATTCAATTCAGTCTTCGGAAGCAAACGGCTTTTCCGGAATTATTATTAACCCGGGAGGTTATTCTCATTCCTCTGTTGCAATCAGGGACGCACTCGAGATTATTAAAATACCTAAGATTGAAGTTCACCTCTCAAATCTTGCTAAAAGGGAAGAGTTCAGGCAACAGAGCATTACGGCAACTGCCGTTAACGGTTATTTATCCGGTTTCGGAGAAAAAGGGTATTTGGCGGCTGTATTTCTCCTTGAAGAAATGATTAATCCGTAAAAAAGGGAACAATTCACTGAAACGGCTAATCTATTTACAATAAAGGAGTTAAGTTTTTCCGCTAACTTTTTTTATTATCTAAAATTAATCTTCTTGCTTAAATTAATAATATTAATTATTTTTACCTAAAATATATTTGGTTGATGTGAAAGATTTCGGGTTAAAAAAATTATATTATTCAATAGGGGAAGTCAGCAGACTAACCAAGCTGGAACAATATACTCTTAGATATTGGGAAAGCGAATTTAAGCAGTTAAATCCTGCTAAAAATAGAGCGGGCAACCGGATTTATACCAATCAAGATATTGAGCTTGTACTGAAAATCAAACATCTTCTTAAGGATAAAAAATACACTTTCGAGGGAGCACGAAAAATCCTTGAATCGGAAGAGAATGATTCGGTTAAAGTAAAAAGAAAAAGCACAAAACGTATCCCGAAGATTGAACAAGAAAAATCCGCTCCGCCCGAGCCGCCTAAAGCTTTAACCAAAGATGAGGAAATCGAATTATTGAAAAAAGAGCTTGTAGAAGTTAAAAATTTTTTGTTACTTTTGCGGAACAAATTATAAAAGTTCTCGGAACGTGGCGCAGTCCGGTTAGCGTACTTGACTGGGGGTCAAGTGGTCGC